>JAABTR010000394.1 GCA_011389755.1 Deltaproteobacteria bacterium
CCGAGCCCCTCGATGCCCAGGCCGGCTAAGAAATTGACGAGCGGCACCTGTTTTTTGTTTTGGATGTTCTGGGCGATCTTGCGCGCCGACTTCTCAGCCAGTTTTTCCAGCTTGGCCAGCGGCTTCCAGTCGAGATCGTAGAGATCCTCGATCCCCTCGACGAGGTCGTTTTCGAACAGCTTCGCCAGGGTCTCGTCCCCGATGTTGTCGATCCCCACCATGGCGATCCAGTGAGCGACGCGGTTTTTTCGTTTGGCCGGACACAGCCCGTTGGGGCACAACAGATCGACCTCGGTCTCGCTGGGCTCGAGCGCTGTTTCGCAGCTCGGGCAGCGCTCGGGGAACCGGTACTCGCCCGCCGGCTCCAAGGTGCGCTCGTGCTTGGGGATCACCTCGCCGGACCGGGTGATCTCTATCACCGCGCCCACATTGATGCGGTGATCGCGGATGTACTTGACGTTGTTCAGCGTCACCCGGCGCACGGTGGCGTGGGACAGCTTCACGGGATCGACGATGCCCACGAAGGTCAGCCTCCCGGTGCGCCCCAAGCTCACCTCGATCTCCCGCACCGTCGTGGTCGCCACGCCGGACTTGAACTTGAAGGCGAGCTTGCCCTTGGGGTGATGGGCGGTGAACCCCCTGTCGAGCTGGGCTCGCACGTCGTCCACGGAGAGCACCAGGCCGTCGGTCAGGTAATCGTAGCCCCCGTCGGCGGTGCGAGCGCTGTACTCGGCGATGGCTTCGTAAAGATCGTCCCCCGTCCTTACGAGCCTGTAGCGGGGAACCCCGAAGCCCTCCTGGGTCAGGAGCCCAAATTTGTCCATCTCGGTGGGAATGACGAGGTCGTCGCAGAAGACCTCGTAGGCGAAGTACTCCAAGTGCCGGCACAGCTCGAGGTTGTCCTTGCGGTGCAAGAGCCCCGCGACGATGTTGCGGATGGAGGTGGGGCGCCCGAGCCCGCGCCGCTGCATCTCGTCTGCGAGCTTCGCGAACGCGTCTCGGGTGACGCAGACCTCGCCCCGGAGCTCCACGTCTTTGCCCCTCCACGCGTCGGAGAGCAGCAATTTGGGCGCCCGGATGTGGGCGAAGTAAGCCGTGATGTTCTCGCCGAAGACGCCGTCGCCACGGGTCTTGGCCAGGGAAAAAACCCCTCTCGAGAAGATCACGGACGCCGAGCTGCCGTCGAGCTTGTCCGAAATCACGCAGGGGTCGCCGTCCATCCACTTGACGGCCTCGGTGGGCTCGCGGGTCTTGTCGAGGGAGAGCATGGGCCGGTCGTGGCGGACCTTCTGCTCGGTGACCTCGTAGCCGACCATCTGCAGGACGTAATTTTTTGGGTCGAGCTCGCGGAGCTCGTCTTCGAGGGCGTCGTACTCCTCGTCGCTTATCTCGGCCTCGCCGCGGTAGTACTTTTGCTTATGATGAACGATGAGCTCTTCGAGCTGGGCGATCCTGTTGTCTTTCATGACCTCGTTTCCATTTCTCGCTTTACCTCGCAGGACCGGAGGGGATGCCCCCGGCCGGGACCGACTAAAAACGCGCCTACCTTCTTCCGAGCCACCCCTTCTTGACAAAGTAGACGAGCAGCCCCCCCGCGGTGAGCGCCATGATTCCGAGGGCGAACGGATATCCGTAGCGCCACCCGAGCTCGGGCAGGTTCAAAGGAGAGCTCGTATCGAAGTTCATGCCGTAGACCCCGGCGATGAAGCTCAAGGGGATGAAGATGGTGGCGATGATGGTAAGCACCTTCATCACTTGGTTCATCTCGTTGCTAAATGCCGACAGGTTGATGTCGGCCAGCCCCTGGGCCAGCTCCCGGTAAAAGCTCGTCGAGTCGATGAGCCGCTCCACGTGGTCGGCGCAGTCGCGAAAATAGACCCGCGCATGGGGCGTCACCCGCTCCACATCCCCTTTCGACATCCGCGACAAAAGATCCCGCGCCGGCACCAAGGAGCGCCTGAGCACTAAAAGGTCGTGCCTGATATCGTGAAGCTCCACGATCACCGAGCGCTCTGGCGCCTTTACGCCCGTGGTCGAAAGCTCTATCTGCTCGAGCCGGTCGCCGTACTTTTCGATGATCGGAAAAAAATGGTCGACGATCGCGTCGATGAGGGCGTACGCCAAGTAATCCGCGCCGGACTCGACGATGCGTTTTCCCCGATTGTGAATTCGGTCGCGGACCGGCTCGAACCAGCCGCCCAACTCCTCGCGAAAAGAGATGACGATGCCGTCCTTGATGACAAAGCCCACCTGCTCCACGACGAGGCTCTCGGCGCGCACGGCCCCGTGAACGACCACGAACGTGCTCTCTTCATACTCCTCGACCTTGGGACGCTGCCCTCCGTGCACGACATCTTCGAGGACGAGCGGATGAACTTTGAACAGCTTCTGAATCCTCTCGAGCTCGTCCAAGCTTCCCATTCCGACGACGTCCACCCACAACACCGACCTCGTCCCCACGAGCCCTGCCAGCTCGCTCGCATCGCGCACCTCCCGCTCGAGGACTCCGTCCGCTTCGGGACCGTAGGCCATGACCCGCAGACGGGTCGGCCGGCTCGTGCCGCGGGCCTCGATGCTGCCGGGGGCCGCGCCGGGGACGATGTGACCTTTGGGGATGAGCCGCTTGGGGACGAGTCGTTTGAGCTGTTTTCGAACCATTCACTGTACCTTTCTATTCGATTGAGGCGACGCGCTCACCTGTCCGGCCAACCCAGCCCCGGAGCGCCCGTCGGTTTCAGGTACCCATTTTCCAGCCGGACGAGCCCCGCGAAGGGATCGCCCGAGAGCCCCAGATGACCATCGAGGTCCGCGAAGTCCACGTGGGGCCGGGCCAACGCGAAGTGCAGCCCGGCGGCGATCCCCAGCGCGGACTCGTCCATGCAGCCCACCATGACCTTCATCTTCGAGAGCCGCGCCACCTCGGCCACGCCCATGGACTCTGCGATCCCCCCGACCTTCATCAGCTTGATGTTCAACATGTCGGCGATGCCGCGTTTGGCGATTCGAAAGGCGTCCCGGGATGTCACCACGCTCTCGTCCGCCATGACCGGGATGTGCGCCCCCTTGGTGACCGCCTCGAGCGCGACGAGCTCCTCGCGGGGCGTGGGCTGCTCGATGACCTCCACATTTGCTTCGCGGGTCCGCTCGACGTACGCCAGCGCCTGCGCCGCGGTGTAGCCTTGGTTGGCGTCGAAGCGCAGAGCGACGCGCCGCCCGACCACCTCGCGGACCCGGAGGGTTCTGGCGACATCCGACTCGAGATCGCGCCCGCCCTTGAGCTTGATGGCCCGAAAGCCTCGAGCGACGAGCCCGGCGGCCTTTTTCAACGTGTTTTGTTCGTCTTCGATTCCGATTGTCACGCTGGTGGCGATCCGGGTTCGAAAACCTCCGAAGAGGCGGCACAGAGGCAGACTCGCCTTCTTTCCAAGGATGTCCAAAAGCGCCATGTCGACGGCGGCCCGAGCCGCGGGCATGCGCCGGGCCGGCTTGGCGATATTGTCGAGGAGCTTCCAAAATCGCAGCGGATCCGAACCGACGAGCACCTCTCGGACCGGCCCGTCGATCACGCCCCGGACGCTCTCGGGGCGCTCGCCGGTGACATGCTCATCGGGCGCGGCGCAACCGATCCCGCACAGCTTGCTGCCGGTGTGCAGGCGGACGAACACGTTGTGCACCGACTCGAAACCGCCGTAAGCCACCTCGTAGGGTTGTTCGAGCCGCATGTTCACGGTCCATGTCTCGACGCGGACGATGCGCATGGAGGTTCAATACCTTCGTTGGTGAATCTCGTCGAGAGACATCGACTTTATATCTTCGATGAGGGCCGCGAGGTTGCGGATCATGACGTCCCAGATCGCCTGCCCCTTCTGCGCGGTCGCGAGCGTGGGATCCCCCATCACGCCGTCAGTGGATATTTTCTCGGTCTGGGCGTACCAGCTGATGCCCCTCTTGCTCGAAAACTCCAGGTAGTCGCTGGAAAACCGGGGCACGTTGGAGACGATGCGGTCTTCGCGCACCAGCTCCGGGCGAGAGGCCAAGGCGGTGCTGGTCTCGATCTCGCCGGCGTGGACGTCGTTGTAGGTTCCGGCCAGGGCCTCGATATCGGCGTCGCTGGTCTCTCCTGTGTCCACCGCGGTGAAGATGTGGGCGTCCCGGTTGATGAGCTGGGCCGCGAGCTGCAACGCCGGCTCGTTGCCCCCGTGACCGTTGACGATAATGAGCTTGGTGATCCCCTGCCGGGCCACGGCCATGCCGATCTCGTAGACGATTTGCGACAAGGTGGAAGGCGAGATGCTGATGGTCCCGGTGAAGTCGTCGTGGTGGTAGCTGACGCCGTAGGGGATCCCCGGCAGCACCAGCGGGCGCGGCTCGAAGCACACCTTGGCCACCTCGTGGCACAGCCTTTCCGCGTCGTAGAAGTCCACATCCACGGGGAGGTGCGGCCCGTGCTGCTCGATGGCGCCCACCGGCAGAAGCGCCACGTCGACCCTGTCGATCGCGCGCCTGGCTTCGGGCCACGTCATCTCCGCCCAGACGAACTCTCGGCTGAGCGGCGCCGCGGCCTGCTCAGGGCCGGGACCCTCCGAGGCGCGCGGCGCCTCGAACCGAAAGGAGGCGCTCAGGGCCTTCGCGTCGAGCGGGTTGAAATCGATCCATGCGCGCCCCCGCCGGCGCGCGGCGCCTG
>JAABTR010000395.1 GCA_011389755.1 Deltaproteobacteria bacterium
CGAAAGGAGGCGCTCAGGGCCTTCGCGTCGAGCGGGTTGAAATCGATCCATGCGCGCCCCCGCCGGCGCGCGGCGCCCGCCGCGTGCTCCAAGTAGATTCTGTAGAGCGGTTTTCGCAGACTCGCGGGGATGCCTTCGAGGGGCGAGCGCTGGTCGTCAAAGCGCAGCCTGAGCACCTCGGGCCGCTGCCGAATGGCCACGCCGCTGCGCGCCGCGGGTGGCAATTTCCCCTTCTCGGCCAGCATGTGCCTGAGGTGCTCCACGCCGGCCTGCTCCTGATGAAGCCCCGAGCTCGACAGCGCGACCAGCGCCTCATCGACCTGGCTGTCGTTGTAGCCGCACACGGAAGGGTCGCCTCCCAGCGCGACCATTATCGACACGATGCGCCGACACTTCTCGCATTTTCCGCACGGCAGCACCCGCTCGCCCACAATGTGCCCGGCGTGGCAGGAGACCTGGTGGCGCACGAGCTTTGGATAACGCTCCAAAAGGATCTTTTCGATGAGCAGCTCCGACAAGGGGCGGAGTATGGAAAACAGCGCCACGTTCCATTTTTTTTGCGCGAAGTAGCGCGACAGCGCGCTGTCAAACCAGCGGCTCTGATCGTAGAGCCCCGCATAGTGGGAGATCCCTCGGTAGTTCCCCCGAATAGACGTGTCTATCTCGTTGCCCACGAGGAGCCGTCCGATCCCGCGCCTTCTCAAAAGCGGCAGCTCGCCGAAGAGAAACACCGCCACGGTCCAAAGCCGCACCGGGTAGATGTCGGCGCGGACCGACGCGAAATCGGAGCGCACAAAGGGCAGGTGACGCAGCATGAATGTGTAGAGTCTGTCCACGTTGGTCCAGACCCGCGCCGTGTTCGGGACGTTCTTTTCGAAATGCCGGTACGCGTTTAAGGCCGTGTACCAGTGGCGCCCCGACTCATTGACGAAGATGGGATGGACCTCGGCGCCTATCTCCTCGAGCACGGCGAACGTCAAGAGGCTGTCCTTGCCCCCGCTCGAAGAGATCCCGTGCCTCGAGCGGGCGGTCTTCCAAGCGGAAAAGCGCGGTTTTTTGGCGGTGTGCCCCGCGGAGTCGTTTTCTCTAAACGGGTCGTCAAACACGAGCCGCGCCAAGAGGTAATCGCCCAGCTTGACATGAGGGAGCTCGTCGAGCCGGCCGCGCAAAAAGGGGTTGGGCGCAAGGATCTTGTTGACGTAGATCTCCCGCGCCGTGTTGCGAGCCATCTCCTCGAGAAATCGCCTGTCGGGCGCCTCAAATGGACCCTTGAAGACGATCTCTTTGCAAAACAGCCCGTAATTGAGCGCCGCCTGGGCCGCGGCGACGGTGGCGAGATTCAAAGCCCCGGGATCTTCGGGCTCGAAGACCGGCTCGTCGTACTTGAAGATCAGCTCAAAAACCTCCCTTTGGCCATCCTTTTGGACCACATAGGGCGCCGTGAAACGAGCCGGCTCCAGGGTGACGGGGCCCACCTCCAAGCGATCGATCACGAGCAGCTCTCGACGCACGCGTTGTTGCTCTTTCATGCCACGCCTTGCCTCAATCCGAAGCTCTGCGCGATGGCTCCGGTCACCTGGGCGGTCCCGTGGACGAGGGGCGCCACAGTGAGCCGGCCGGTCTCTCCTTCGATGACGGCGCACGCCGCCGCGGCCTGCTTCGGGCTCATCCCTTCCGAGCTCACCGTCACCGCCACCACCGGCGTGCAGGATATCAGCTCGATGGCCGCTATCTGGGTCTCGATGGGCTGAATGGGAAATCCGGGGAAGCCGTCGTAGTCTTTCCGGGCCGGCGCGTGCTGGAGCACCACGCAGTGGGGGCGCCCGGCGGCGAGGAGCTCGAACCCCCCTGGGTAGGCCGGATTGAGCAGGCTGCCTTGGCCTTCGAGCACCATCACATCCGGGCGCGCTTCCTCGAAGCACCGCCAGATCGCGTGCTCGATCTCGCCGGAGACGAAGTCGTTTATGAGCGAGTCGAGGACGATGCTGTACTCGGCCCCCTGGAGCCACGCCGTCTGGCCGGTGCCGATGAGCTCGGCGCGGCGCCCCGCGCGGCGCAGATCGTCGACGAGCATCCACGCCGTGGTGCGCTTGCCCACGGCCGAATCGGTTCCAAGGAGCGCCACGCGCCAGGAATCGACCCGCTCGATCTTGCCGCAAAAAAAGTGCAGCCGATCCCGCGGCGGGGGCTTGCGGACATCGCAGAGGGTCGCTTTTGTCCGAGAGGCTATCGCGAGCAAAGTCGGGTCCTCGCTCAAAAAGTCGTGCAGGCCGCTGACCACATGGAGGCCCAAGCTCAGCGCGTGGGCCACATCGGCGCGCGCCCCGGCCGGCAGACGGCCGCCATCGGGCGCCAGCCCAACCACCAGGTGCGTGACCCTTCGCCCCAGCCCCGAGGACAACGCCAGGCCCTCATCGATGCTCGCCACGATGGGGATCCCCACGAACCGCCCATCGAGCGCCTCTCCGGCGTCTCGTCCCGCGGCGTCTGAGTCCACGACTGCCGTTATGGCGTAGCGCTCCGAGCGCCGCACCAGCCCGTGGGCGGTCTTACCGTTCGTCGTGAGATAGGCCCCCTGGCAATAGACCAAGGCGACCGCCTCGACCTCGTCGACTCGACTGTGAGCGGCGACAGTGTTCATGATCAACGCCTTCCGGTCAAAACGGCGACATAGCGATCGCCGAAGAGCCCCGCTTTGCGGTGCAGCTGCAAAAGCGCGTGGAGCCCGGCCGTGGCGGCAGGCAGCACGGCCAACCCCTCGTTGTCTCGAATCAGCTTGGCCAAGGAGATCATGTTCTTGTCCGAGACCGACTGAGCCCACCCCCGGGAGTACCGAATCGCGTCGAGGGCCACATCGCCGTCGATGGCGTGCCAATTGACGAGCGGCTCATTCACCGGGGTCTCCCGGATCACGTGGGGGCTCAGATCGTCACAGCTCTCCTTCTTCTTCTCGAACCCGATGATGATGGGATTTTTGTTGAACGCTGAGCCCGCGATGATCCGAGGGATGCGGGATGTCTTGCCGCGCCTGTAGAGACTGACGAATCCCCTGTGGATCCCCGCCAAGGTGGTGCCGTTCGACACCGAAACGGCCAGAGCCGCGGGCGCGTCCCGCAGCTCGTCGTAGATCTCGTTGGCGATCTCGCCGTACGCCCGCAGCTGCAGCACGGTGTTGTCGCCTCCTGGGTTGGCGTCGTACATCTCCTGCTCGAGCGCGACCCGCCTCGAAGCCCCCACGGCCGCCTCGTAGTCGGCGCCCGCGCGGACGATGGCAGCGCCGTACGCTTCGATCTCCTGGATCCGCCGGGTCTGGTAGGCCTCGGGGACGAAGACCGTGCACCTGAGCCCGGCTCGATTCGCCGCAAAAGCGAGCGCCGCGCCGTAGTTGCCGCAGCTCGCCGCTGTCATGGCGTCGAAACCGCGCCGCAGCGCATCCATGGCCTGGGCAAAGGCGATGCGATCTTTGTGGGTGCCGGTGGGGTTGCCCCCTTCGAACTTGAGGTAGATCTGTCGCAGTCCGAACTCACGCTCGAGGTTGCGAGCCCGGGTCAGGCCGGTGTCACCGACCTCGGAGTCGATGAGATCCTCATACGCCTCGATGCGAAGCTCCAAGGGCGCATCGACCCGTCGCGCGATGGCGGTCCTGTCCTCGGTGTCGGGACAGATGCGCTCGCGATGGGGCGACGCAAACTCCAGGACATCGGTCGCCTCGGAAGCATCGAGCTTGTGCCTTTCGATCTTCTGATTCGGCCGCTGCATCTTCGCGAGACCTTTCGCTCGACGAGCGGGAGTGCTCATTCACGAATATAAGCGTCATGTCGCTGCGCAACACGGGTTTCGCGGGCGC
This sequence comes from Deltaproteobacteria bacterium, assembly GCA_011389755.1. Lineage (GTDB taxonomy): Bacteria > Myxococcota_A > Polyangia > JAAYKL01 > JAAYKL01 > JAABTR01. The sequence continues at coordinate 3,848 of JAABTR010000395.1, forward strand.
ATGGGGAAATTCTGGCGATTTTTTTTCTGAGATCCCATG
>JAABTR010000396.1 GCA_011389755.1 Deltaproteobacteria bacterium
CGTCAGTCTCCTGGGCGGTCGTCTTCATCGACGCGACATCTGAACCGGTGTTGGGCTCGGTGATGGCGAAGCAGCCGAGCGCTTCGCCCGCCACGAGGGGCTCGATGTATTGCTGCTTTTGCTCCTCATTGCCGTGCTTTTGGATGATGAGCGCGGGGCCGTTCATCTGCATATTGAACGGCAAGCCCCAAGAGGCGTGCACCTTGGCGACCTCTTCGGCCATGATCGAAGCGGCCAGGTTGCCCATCTGCGTGCCGCCCCATTTTTCATCGATCACCGAGCCGAAAAAACCGAGCTCGGCCATCTGCTTGACGCGCTCGGGGCGAAAGCGATGCGCCTGCTCATCCTCTTCGACTGTGGGCGCGACCACATCCTTGGCGAACTTGCGAGCGGTCTCTTTGGCGAGCGCCTGTTCTTCTGTGAAATCGAAATTCATTATACTGGCTCCTTCGCGAACAACGGCTGGCTGTAGGGGAAGATCTCCCTGCGAAGCTGCCGACAACCAAGGGTTGACCCAAAAATCGCACTCGTTTCTAACAGGGTTGTCTTTTATCAGCAAGCGGTCACCGGGCGAAAAAGGGACCGCCTCAAAGGCGGCCGGGCCCGCTCGGCCCGTCCTTTCAAAAATGTGCCCTTTGGCCGGCACAATAACGCTTGACACCAAAATGGCCGGGTGTTAAATGAGCAGCCGTTTCCGGCGCGAACCGAAGGCTCCATGAGAGACAGGAGAAGGCGGGCCCGGCAAACACGAGCTACCCGCCGGCTTCGTTCGCGGTCGGCAATTGTATTGGGGTGTAGGCTAGCGGTAGGCCCCAGGTTTTTGGTACCTGTCATCGTAGGTTCGAATCCTACCACCCCAGCCAAAACCGATTGTTTCTAAGTATTTTAAGGACTCACGAACGCAAAGACCCCCCAAGCCTCCCAAGGAGCTAGAGCCATGGCTTTCCAAACCATCTGCCTGTTTTCCGGGAACGCAAACCTCCCTCTCGCCCGGGCGATCAGCAAAGCCTCCAGCATCAAGCTGGGCAACATCACGACGAAGCGCTTCTCGGATGGTGAGATTTTCGTACAGATCGACGAAAACGTGCGGGGCTCCCACGCCTTTGTGATTCAGCCCACGTGTCCGCCTGTGAACGATAATCTTATGGAGCTGCTCATCATCATCGACGCGATGAAGAGAGCCTCCGTCGAAAAGATAACCGCCGTGATGCCCTACTACGGCTACGCGCGCCAGGACCGCAAGGTCTCTCCGCGCACCCCCATCAGCGCGAAGCTGATAGCCGACCTGCTCCAAGCGGCGGGCGTCGACCGCATCGTGGCGCTCGACCTCCACGCCGGCCAAATTCAGGGGTTCTTCGATGTCCCCTTCGACAATCTCTACGGCCTGGGCGTGCTCACCGACTACTTGAGGACCCAGGTGGGCGAAGCGGCGACGGTGGTGTCTCCGGACGCCGGTGGTGTCGAGAGGGCCCGGGCCTTCGGAAAAAGGCTCCACGCGAGCCTGGCCATCATCGACAAGCGCCGCCCGAAGGCCAACGAATCCGCCGTGATGCACATCATCGGCGAGGTCGAGGGTCGCGACTGCGTCATCGTGGACGATATGGTCGACACTGCAGGCACCCTGACCAACTGCGCCCAAGCGCTCATCGACGCCGGAGCGAATAAAGTCGTCGCCGCGTCCACCCACGGAGTTCTCTCCGGCCCGGCCATCGAGCGACTGGAGCGCTCCTGCATCCAAGAGCTGGTCGTCACCGACACCATCCCCGTCTCTGCCGAAAAGCAGCGCCAGGGGCGCATCAAGGTGGTCTCGTGCGCCGGGCTTTTGGGCGAAGCTATCAAACGCATCCACACCGGTGACTCTGTCAGCGGTCTGTTCAACGAAGATTAAGGAGAACATTATGGAATTCTCGAAATTCGAGGTCTCTTACCGCAACACTTTCGGCAAGGGCCCGGCGCGTCGCATGCGCAAACAGGGCTTGGCACCGGGGATCGTTTACGGTCGCGGCTTCGATAACGCCGTCCCCATCGCCGTCGAGCCCCTCACCCTCATCAAGGCTTTGCACGGCCCCAAACACATGAACACCGTGCTCCAGCTCACCCTCAAAGACGTCCCCGAGGGTGTCAAGACCGAAACCTACGCGATGGTTCGCGAGCACGCCTTCGAACCGGTGAGCCGCGACCTCGTGCACGTCGATTTCGTTGCGGTAGACGAAGAACACCCGGTCCGCGTCAAGGTGCCCCTGAAGCTGACCGGGCGCTGCGTGGGCATCCAGCTGGGCGGAAAACTCAGAGCTCCATTTCGCGAGCTCCCGCTCGAGTGTTTCCCCCAGGACATCCCCGAGGAGATCGAACTCGACATCACAAACTTAAACGTCAATGAGCAAATCGCGGTCGGCGGCGTGAAGCTCCCCGAAAATACGCGGATCACGCTCCCCGAGCGCATGATGGTCGTATCCATCAAAGCCGGCGGCGCCGCCGGTGAGGAATCCGCGGAAGAGGGAACTGCAGAAGCGAAAGCCTAGTGATTTGAGGTCTTTTGACACCTGACACGAGAAAAGTCCGGATTACGTAGTGGATAACATGACGTTGGTGGTCGGCCTCGGTAACCCGGGGCCCGAGTACGCACAGACACGGCATAACTTCGGCTTCATGGTCGTCGACGAGCTCGCTAGCGGAGCCGGAGTCATTTCTTATCAAGAAAAGTTCGCCGGCCACGTCGCTCGCGCTCAGATCGAGGGCGAACCGTCTGTCCTGCTCAAGCCGATGACCTTCATGAATCTGTCCGGCCGCAGCGTCAGCCGCGCGGTCCAGTTCTTCAAACTCAGCCCGGCGAACATCATCGTCGCGCACGACGAGCTCGACCTGCCCTTCGGGACCGTGCGGATCAAGAAGGCAGGCGGCATCGCGGGTCATAAAGGGCTCGCCTCTATGAAGCAGCTGCTCGGGACGGCAGACTTCATCCGCGTCCGAATGGGCATCGACCGACCCCAGCGTGGAAGTGTTACCGACTACGTTCTCAAAAATTTTACACAAGACGAAACGGCAAACCTGACCGATGTCATCGCGCTCGGCGCAGGTGCCGTGAAATGTATCATCCGTCGCGGAGTGGCCGCGGCAATGAACCAGTTCAACAAGCGAGGTGAGGCAAATGAGTCTTGAGATGATTCTCTACGTTGCTCCGGCCGCTGGAGTGCTCGCGCTGCTCTACGCATGGTTCAAGACCATGTCTATCAACAAAGCCGAGATGGGCACCGACAAGATGAAGGAGATCGCAGGTCACATCCGGGAAGGCGCCATGGCGTTCCTCGGGCGTGAATATAGAGTCCTGGCAATCTTCGTCATCCTCGTAGCCATTATTCTTGCGTTCGCCAACCAGGGGATGGAACAATCCAGCTGGATGGTCGGGATATCGTTCATCGTCGGCGCGCTGTGCTCCGGCCTGGCCGGGTTCTTTGGGATGCGCGTGGCCACGGCGGCCAATGTCCGCACCACCGCGGCGGCCCGCACCAGCCTCAACGAGGCGCTGAGCATCGCCTTCGGCGGCGGCGCGGTCATGGGCATGAGCGTGGTCGGCCTCGCTACGTTGGGCCTGGGCCTTTTGATGGTCGTCTACACCAACATCTGGAACTTCCAAGGCGATGAGACGATGATCGTTCTCAACACCATCACCGGATTTTCTCTGGGCGCCAGCTCCATCGCGCTGTTCGCCCGCGTGGGCGGCGGCATCTACACCAAGGCCGCCGACGTGGGCGCCGATCTGGTGGGCAAGGTCGAAGCCGGGATCCCCGAGGACGACCCGCGCAACCCGGCCACCATCGCCGACAACGTCGGTGACAACGTGGGCGACGTGGCGGGCATGGGCGCCGACCTCTTCGAGTCGTATGTCGGCTCCATCGTGGGCGCCATGGTGCTCGGCGCAGCCTGGATCCCCGCCATCAGCGCGGCGGGCGGACAAGAGATGCAATACAACGCCATCTTGCTGCCGCTGCTCATCGCTGGCGTCGGCATCGTGCTGTCCATCCTCGGAACCTTCCTGGTGCGCACCAAGGAGGGCGGCAACCCGCAGACCGCCCTCAATGTCGGGACCTTCACCACCGCCGTCGTGATGGCCATCGCCACCGTCGGGATCATCTGGTACATGCTGCCGGCCGAGTTCACCGACGGCAACACGACCTACACCTGGTGGGGCATCGCCCTGTCCACGGTCGTCGGCCTCGCCGCCGGCGTGGCCATCGGCATGATCACCGAGTACTACACCGCCGAGTCCAAGGGTCCGGCGCAGTCGATCTCCCAGGCCTCTCAGACCGGTTCGGCCACCAACATCATCAAGGGCCTCGCCGTAGGCATGGTCTCCACCGCGTGGCCCGTAATGGTCCTCGCCGTCGCCATCGTCGTCGCTTACAGCTTCGCCGGCCTCTACGGCATCGCCATCGGCGCCCTGGGGATGCTCTCCACGACCGGCATCCAGCTCGCCGTGGACGCTTACGGCCCAATCGCCGACAACGCCGGCGGCATCGCAGAGATGAGCGAGCTGCCCCCCGAGGTCCGCGGCCGCACCGACAAGCTCGACGCCGTGGGCAACACCACCGCCGCCATCGGCAAGGGCTTCGCCATCGGCTCAGCCGCGCTGACCGCCCTCGCGCTGTTCGCCGCGTTCCGCTCCCAGATCGCCTCGATGACCGCCGATACAGGCCGCGAGATCAACCTGGCCCTCGAGATCTCCGACCCGGTCGTGATGGCCGGTCTGTTCATCGGTGGCATGATGCCGTTCCTCTTCAGCTCCTTCGCCATGAACGCCGTCGGCCGCGCCGCCGGCGCGATGATCGACGAGGTCCGCCGTCAGTTCAGGGAGATCCCCGGGCTCATGGAAGGCAAAGCCAAGGCCGAATACGCCAAGTGCGTGGACATCTCCACGACAGCCGCCATCCGCGAGATGGTGGTGCCCGGCCTCCTGGCCGTGCTCGTCCCGGTCATCGTCGGCTTCATCAGCGTCCGCGCTCTGGGCGGCCTGCTCGCCGGCGTCACCGTGACAGGCGTGCTCATGGCTTTGTTTATGTCCAACGCAGGCGGGGCCTGGGACAACGCCAAGAAGCACATCGAAGGCGGCGCCTTCGGCGGCAAGGGCTCCGACGCCCACAAAGCGGCGGTTGTCGGCGACACCGTCGGCGATCCCTTCAAAGACACCGCCGGTCCCTCGCTCAACATCCTCATCAAGCTCATGAGCGTGGTCTCCCTGGTGCTCGCGCCGGTGCTCGC
>JAABTR010000397.1 GCA_011389755.1 Deltaproteobacteria bacterium
CTGAGCGAGATGCGCGCGTACCTCAGCGACCTCAAAGACCTTCGTTTCGACGCGGTCATGATCTCCGATCCGGGCATGATGGAGCTGCTCGAGAAGGCCGGGTGGACGTGCGACGTTCACCTGTCCACCCAGGCCGGCACCCTCAATCACATGGCCGCGCGCTTTTGGAAGCGGGCCGGCATCAAGCGGCTCGTGCTCGCCCGGGAGGTGCGCCTCGAAGAGATCGAGCGCATCAAAGCCTCCACCGACATGGAGATCGAGGTCTTTGTCCACGGCGCACTGTGCGTCGCCTACTCGGGCAGATGCCTGCTGAGCCGTTATCTATCCGGACGCGATGCGAACCAAGGCGACTGCTCCCAGCCGTGCCGCTGGAACTACAGGCTCATGGAGGAGAAGCGCCCCGGTCAGCTCCTCACCATCCGCGAGCAGCCCCGCGGGACGGCGATCCTCGCGTCCAAGGATCTGTGCCTCATCGAACATGTGGAGCGCCTCGCAGCCGCCGGTGTCGACGCCTTGAAGATCGAAGGTCGCATGAAGTCGCTGTACCACACCGCCAACGCGACCCGCATCTACAAGGAGGCCGCACAGTTGGCCGGGACAGATGCGTTCTTGGGCAGGCAGCCCTTTTGGCGCAAAGAGCTCGAGGCGATAAGCCACCGGCCCTACACCGACGATCTCTTCGGCGAATTCGCTCAAAGAAGCTACGAACCGATAACGTACATACACGAGACCCTCTACTTGGGGCACGTGCTGCGCGAAGGCACCACCGAGCGCCAGGCCTACGTTCACGTGGCCAACCCCATCCGGCGCGGGGAGACTGTGGAGATCATCTACCCTCTCGTCGGGCCTAACAAAGATAGGCGCCTCACGGTAGAGGCCATCTGCGGGGATGATGGAGAAACCACCGACATGGCCAAACCTCGAACGACCTGTCTCGTCCGCTTCGACGGCCCTGTCTACGATCCTGGGATCTTGCGAAGGCGGCTGTAAAAGCACGCGCCCCCAAACGAGACCGCCCCCACTTCAAAAAACCGTTTCAAAAAGTCTCGATCATAAAAAATCCGAAAAAGGATCTCAAAAAAAAGTGGGGACCTGTGACGAGCGTCGTATCCTTTATAGGCAGATGCCGGACGCTGCAAGGGGCGCGGCGCCGTGAACGAGATGCTCCAAATCGATGGCTTGACTTCCGGCGACTTGGGAAAAGAATTAAAGGAAGCGCGATGAAGATTATATGTGAAAACTGTCAAGCAAAATACTCAATCTCGGACGAAAAGATCCGCGGCAAGGTCTTCAAAATACAGTGCAAAAAATGCACCGAGCCGATCATCGTCCGGGGGGATAAGATCGATGGCGACTCAGACGAGCACGAAAACGAGCCCATGGATTCATTCACGGACGATGAATATGAGGCCCGGGAATCGATGTTCGGCAACAGCGACCCCCCGAAAAGAGAGGACGCGCTGGTCGGCACACGCGCCGAACCGGTGTGGTTCATCCTCCTAGACGGCGAAGAGCAACAAGGCCCTTACACCGCGGAGCTGCTCCACGAATACCTCGCAGATGGAACGATGGACAAGGCCACGTACGTCTGGAAAGAGGGTTTCGCGGACTGGCTGCCCTATCAAGATGTGGTGGAGCTGCAGCCTCCGAGCGATGGGGACGAACGCCCGTCTTCCCCTTTCCAGCGGCCGTCTACAAAAGCGGCGAAGCGACCACCTGGCACCCGGCGCAATGGTCTATTCGACGCCCCCAAGCCGGCATCCGCCAGTAGCTCCGGTTTGTTCGACTCCGACTCCTCCGGACTTTTCGGCAACAAGAAGAAGACCCCCGCGCCCACCGGTTCTCCCTTCAAGTCAGCCGGTCTTTTCGACAGCAGCTCTGCGGACAAATCCAACGGGATGTTCTCCGAAGCCGCCGCCGCAGCGGCCACCGCGGCAATGGCTCAGACGTCGCCCGCCAGAGGTCTGTTCGAACCCGCCCCTCGTCCGCAAAACGGAGGGTTGTTCGCCTCGGTCGACGACCAACCTGCGCCGCAGCCGG
>JAABTR010000398.1 GCA_011389755.1 Deltaproteobacteria bacterium
GGCGATACCCGCAGCCAACCCCGGGCTGACCGGGCAGCGCAATGAGAGCTCCGTGCTCTTTTCGCTGTCAAATCTTCAGCAGCTCGCGGCCAATCCGGCGCCCCAGAAGCAAGCCTCCTGGGCAAATGCCCCGACGCCGGGCAGCGAAGCCTCCGGCCTCATCGACATCAGGACTCTGGCCAGCGCCCTGAAGGATGAGACCGAAAGCAGCGTAGAAGACCTTCTATCACTCGGACCGGGAGGGTTCTCCCAGGCCTTGAACGCTCCGGTCTTGACCGCGTCCAGCTCCGGCTTGCCCAAACCAGTGCTTTTTGGACTCATCGGCGGCGGGGTGCTCATTTTGTCCTTGCTCGTCATCCTGATCGTCGCGCTCGTGTCCGACGATAGCGGCGAGACGGACCCCAAGATTGCCCAGCTGCTCGCCGAGCTCGAGCAGATAAAGAAGCAACAGCCCGACGGAGCAGCCGTCAACCTCGACACCCGGAAACAGCTCGAAAAAAGAGAACAAGAGCTCAAGGCCGAGATCCAACAGCGCAAAGCTGCCGCAGCCAACGAAGAGACCGGGAAGGCCGTCGCATCGAGGTCGCCTGAGAAAGACAGGGGCCGAGCGAAAGAACAGGGAAACGCCGACGCGTCCAGCCGCAACAACCGGCCAAGTCGCAGCCCCCGTCAGGTGAAATCCTCTCCCAACAAGGCTTCGGCTTCAAAGAATTCTCCAAACACGAAAAAATCGGGCAAACCCGCCCACAGCGAGCTCGACGATCTCCTCGGAGTCTCTTCGAAGAAAAAAGCCGCGAAAAAGCAGAAGCAGAAGTCGTCTGCTCCTTCCGGCGGCGGCAAGGAGAGTCTGTCCCGCTCAGACGTGAAAAATGGCATGGCAGCGGTCGCATCTCGCGTCAAGCAATGCGGACGAGGAGAAAATGGAACCATCACCCTTAAAGTGGTGATATCCCCCTCCGGGCGCGTGGTAAGCGCCGCCCCCAGCGGTAGCTTCTCAGGGACTTCGGTGGGCTCGTGCGCCGCGCGGGCAGTCAAAGCAGCGCGGTTCCCCAGATTTTCCGGTTCTTCGCTCACCGTCCGCTATCCTTTCCGCCTCTAAACAACCCACCACGCTCTTGACACTTTTTTTCTAACTTATAATATCGTTGTTAGAAGGAAACGCAGCGACACG
>JAABTR010000399.1 GCA_011389755.1 Deltaproteobacteria bacterium
CCGCTCGCCCGGAAGCGGCCCCGGGCGAAACTTCTTCGCGGACCCCTCCGGATCGTTCCAATACCCGCGCATCACGTGCCTCCCCCGCACGACGAGCTCACCCACCCCGCCGGGAGGCAGCCTCTCGCCCTCAGGTCCCTCGATCCAGACCTCGGTTCCGGGAATGGCAATGCCCACGGAGCTCGGCTTGGCATCGAGCCGAGGGGGAGGCAGGTAGAGGGTTCGTTTCGTCTCGGTGAGCCCGTACATCGAAATCAATCGCGCCCTCGGGAGGCATTTTTGCAGCTTGGCGATGTGCGCGGGAGGCAGGGCCGCCGCCGTGTTGGTCAGATAGCGCAGGCTCGAGAGGTCGTAGCTGCTCAGATCCAGCTGAAGCAGCACGGAAAAAATCGTCGGCACGCCTGGAAACCCTGTCACTTTCTCTCTTTGAATGTGCTCGAGCACCTTTGCCGGATAGTTGAAACCTCGCTCGAGAATTAAGGTCCCACCGAACTGAACCGCCATGAGGAGCTGGTAGAGACCGTAATCAAAGGACATGGGCAGGACGTTGATGATCACATCGTCTGGAACATTGCCCACATACTCGATAATGGAGCCCGCGGCAAATGTCACATTCGAGTGGTCGGACATCACGCCCTTGGGTTCGCCCGTGCTGCCCGAGGTGTAGATGAGGCAGGCGAGGTCCAGGTCGATGTTGATCTTTGCGGGCCGCTCGTCCGGGTAGCTAGACTGCACGGTCTCGTACGACAGCTCATTCGAACCGAGCTCGACCCCGATCGGAGATACCAAGATGAGCTTCAAAACGCTCGGCAGAGCGCGAACGAGATTTTGCGCCATCTTGGATAGTCCACCGCCCGAGATCAAGACGCGCGCATTGCAATTGCTCAAAATATAGGAGCACTTGTCCGCCTTCGTGGCGTGGTTGATGGGTACGAAGACGCCGCCGGCTTTGAGTGTCGCGAAAATTCCAACAGCGAGCTCAACTTGGTTCGGGAGTAAAAGCGCCACCCGGTCGCCGCGCGTAACGCCGAGTTCCATGAGCGCCCTGGCGAGCCTGTTCGCGTGAGACTCCAAATCGGCGTACGAATATTTGCGCCCCCTGTCGACCAACGCCGTCTTCTCGGGAAAACCATCGGCACATCGTTCCAGCGTCTCATGGACCAGCATGCGATGCCTCCTCGGTTGTTTTTTCAAACCAGGATAACGACGAAATTTCCAGCGCAAACGGGGACACTCCACAAAAAGGGTTTTGTTTTTCTAACGGGTCTTGGAGGGCGAACGCACCGTCAGCACCGGCACTTGAGCCTTGCGCAGGACCTTCTCGGTCACGCTACCCAAGAGGAGGTGATCGATCCCCGACACGCCCTTGGTGCCCATCACGATGAGGTCGATGGGCTGCTGTTTTGACAGGGCGACGATCTGGCGCGAGGGTCGACCTTCTTTGACGTGGGTCACGGTGGTGATGCCGTCTTTGAGACGCTTTTTGACGAAATCGGCCAGCGCCTTTTCTCCGCGCTGCCGCAGCTGGGGATCCCAGGCGAAGATATCTTCCTGGGTAAAGGAGTACGGGGGCAGCGCAGGGCTCTCAAACACGTGCAGGGCGTGCACGGTGGCTCCATGGTTTTGCGCCACGTCCAGGGCCACATCCGCGGCTGCATTCGAGGTCTCGGAGAAATCCACCGGGAGCAAGATATTTTCGAATTTGCCGGGGATGTCCTCCTTCCGACCGAGCACCATGACCGGACACAGCGAGTACCGCACCACCTGCTCGGCGACCGAGCCCAAGAAGAAATGCCTCAGCCCGGCGTTGCCGTGGGTGCCCATGACGACGAGATCCGCCGACCATTTTTCAGCCTCTTCAAGTATCGCCTCCGAGGCGTTGATACCCCGGTGGAACACCCACTCGAACGGGACCTCGTTCGCGTCTGCGCCTTCGACCATGCCCTCGAGCTCCCGGCCCAGCTCCTTTTCGATGGACTCATAGATCTCTTCGAGCATCGGCATACCGCGCCTGGCGATGGCCGGGTTGTACTGGTTCAAGGTGATGGCGTGCACCACCCGCAGCTCGGCTTTGTATTGCCCCGCCAGCACCACCGCCTGCTCGAAGGCCCTCATGGCTACGTCGCTAAAGTCCGTGGGATGGAGGATTTTTTGAAACATCGCGTTGCCCTTTTTTGATGTGTACCACCTTTGATTATGGACACAATGGATCCGTTTGGGGGCAAAGACAAGAACCCCCAAAACCCTTTCGGCTAGCGACCAAGCCCAAAGAGTCTGTCTTCGACGACGAGATCGGCGGCCTTGAGAGCCGCCTCGTCAGCGCCGATCTTGAGTCTTTTGTTTTCGACACTGACATTGAGCATGAGCCCCCGACCGGCCACCGCTTCATCCGTGGATATCGTCAGCATCTCGCTTTGTCGCGCCACGATTGCATCGACTATCGAAGCCTCGCCGCCCCCGACAAACGCCATGTGGCACAAAGCGGCGTCCTTCGGGTCCCCGTAGGCGCGCACCTCGATGGGGCGCTGCCGAAACTTTCGAACCACCAGTATCTTCCGCGCCACCTCCAAAAGCGGGCTGTCGACGCCGATCCCCACGATAAAGGGACTTTGAGGCCCCCGGAAGGCGTGCTCGGGCCACTCGACCATGTGGGCGAGCTTGTACCCCACCACCAGCGTCGCCTCTTCGGCGCTGAAGGTCTGCAAGAGTTTGTCGAAGGAGTCGGCGTAGAGCGCCATGACATCCTCGAGCTCATAGTCCTCCCCGCTCCTCGGATCCCCCGACAGATCGGCCGAATCCCTGGGGCCGCCCGCTCGCCCCCCGCACCCCGCCGCGACGCAAAGGACAG
>JAABTR010000400.1 GCA_011389755.1 Deltaproteobacteria bacterium
CGGATCCCCCGACAGATCGGCCGAATCCCTGGGGCCGCCCGCTCGCCCCCCGCACCCCGCCGCGACGCAAAGGACAGACAAAAAGCATGTAACGAACCCGATTTTTGCCATTTCGTGTCCTTTAGCTCTTCGATCGAAACGTTGCGAGCTGGGAACGAACGGTTCGCATGGTCAATTGGGAGAGGATCAGCGTCAACAAAGGAAAATCCACCGGCTTGAAAACCGCGTTGTCTCCACCGGCTTCCATGAGCTCCTCTTTGCTGTAACGCGATGAATATGCTGTCACGAAAACGATGGGCAGATCCAAGTAGCTCCCACACATCTTCTCGTACTTCGAACCGGAGGGGACCTTCTTGAGGCCTCTGAGTATTTTCGTTATCTCGATGCCGTTGAACTCGGAGCCGGCGAGCTCGATGTCCATCAACACCAACTCGAAATCATTTTGCTCAATCTCGTAGAAGGCCTCCTCGGCGTCCTTGGCTCGACGCAGATCGAACTTGTCGGCGAGGTTGAGCCGGGTGACCTGCCAGTTGCTGTCTGAATCCTCAACGTAGAGGATCTTTTTTTGATCATCGAAAAGGCCTTTACTCACAGGGCGAAGAGGCATGGGCTGAAGCTCCGTTTCAACCTCCGGTCGAGGTGATGATTGTCTCCATCAAATGATGCACGGCGACGGGAGATTTGATAGGGATCCCGCCGATTTTCTCGCTCTTTTCCAAATGCTTTTGACGATTCGAGGTGAAGATGACCGGCAGATGGCTCAAGTATCTGTCAGCTTTGATACCTTCGAGAATCGCGAAGGGCTCCTCGTTGTCGGTGTTGACGCTCATCAGCACCACGTGGGGCATCTGCTGAGCGATGATCTCCAGAGCCTTATCGAAAGTCTCGACCAAGACGGTCTCGAAGCCGCTTTTTTCGAGCAGCATCGAGGTGATCCGGCGCTGATTGTCATCTTCGTCCACAACGGCGATTCGCCTGCGGTTGAAACCTTCGACCGCGCGCGGCGTGATATCTCTGCCAAGGAGCCCGTCGTCTGCGCGCTCCTTGGTGTCCTTGGGGACGGTGAAGTAGAAGGTGCTGCCTTCGTCGAGGCGACTCTCCACCCAGATCTCACCGCCGTGGAGCTCCACAAGCTCCTTGGTTATGGCCAATCCGAGCCCCGTGCCCCCTCGCCGGCGGGTGTGACCGCCGTCCACCTGACGGAACTTGTCGAAAATTGTCTCGAGCTGATCTTCGGGGATGCCGATGCCTTTGTCCCTAACGGCGAAGCAGACGAAATTGCTTTTATATCTCTCGGACCTAGCCTTGTACTCTTCGTCGGAGACGAGCGCCACATCGATGCTGCCGCCTTCGGGGGTGAACTTGGTGGCGTTGGTGACCAAATTGATGAAAATTTGGGTGATCTTGACAGAGTCTCCGAGCAGGATAGGCGCTTTTTCGAGCTGGAAACCCAAGTGGCAGCCGCTGCTCTTCACATGTCCCAAAACCGCCGCCAACAGCTTGGAGACCACGTCCTGCACCCGCACATGCTCGACCCTCAGCTTCGCCTTGCCGGCCTTGAGCCGCGAGAAGTCCAGCAGGTTGCTCACCACTGAAAACATGTGATTGCCGGCGTCGTAGAGCAGCTGCAATGAGCTGCAATAGCTGTCGAAGTCGAAGTTGCGCTCGGCCTGCGTCAGAGCCATCTCGACTTTGCACTCCGGGCACTGTTCCACAAGCACGCTTCCCTGCGTGCCGATGTACTCATCATCTGGATGATATTTTTGCTCACAACTCGGACATCTCCAGACATACTGAGGGACGAACTCACGGAGCAGCACTGAAGGAACATTGACGAGGGCGTTGAGGGGCGTTCTCAGCTCGTGGGACACCGAGGCCAAGAACTCGTCTTTGAGGCGATTGCTCTCATTGGCGGCCTCGAGGGCCTCTTCGATTTTGCGCATGCTGGTGCGCAGCGCCTCGTCTCGCTCTCGGATCGCCTTGACCATGACATTGAACGAGCCCACGAGGTTATCGATCTCCGGCCCCCCGCCGGTCGCTTGCACCTCGGCGTCCAGCTTGCCCTTGGCGATCTCTTCGGCGCCGTGCACGAGATTGACGATGGGACGGACCAATCGATTGCTGGCCGCGGAAGCGAGCAAGGATGCAAAAATCATCAAGAAGAACGCGACCACCACGGTGATGGTGATATCTCTTTGCAGTCGAGCAGCCATCTCCTTTTCTTCTTTGGCGATGGCCGCGTTGAGCCGATCCAACGAGATGCCGAAGCGCACCGTGCCCCAGCGCTCATCCGAGACCACGATCGGTTCTATGACCTCGATGAGCTGTCGCTCGCCCTGCTTGATCTCCTGATAAGCGAACCCGTCCTGCTTGGCCGCGAAGAGACTGGCCTCATCCTCCAGGACGGTCAGGTTCTTGTCCTGCCTGCTATGAACGAGCGCCGCGCGATCATTGCCCATGATGATGCCGTAAACGATCTCATCATCGCTCGAGACCGCGCTGTCGATGATCTCCTTGAGAAAGAGAAAGTCCGAGACCACCACCGCCCTGGCCGAGCTGAGCGCCACGATGCGCGACACCGTCTCCCCCATGCCGATGAGCTCGTCCCGCATGGCCGCGCGCTTCTCCTGCATGGCGCTTTGGTGGGACGCATAGTTCTGGTATGTGGTGTAGCCGTTGGTGATGGTGACGATGAGCGCGATGAGCGCGACGATCGTCAGTACCATTTTCTTCTTCAGACTCATGGTTCGACGGCCTTCTCGCTTGCTTTTCCGGGGGTGTCCTCGCCGATGATCCTGTTGATGTAGGGGAACGCATCACGCGGGACCGTGAGCCCGACTCTTTTGGCTGCCTCCATATTCACCGTTAGAAATCCGCCGATGGGCGGTTGAATGCGCTCCTGGGTGGGCATGGGCTCGTCCGACAGCAGCCGCTGGGTGAGCACCGCCGCCTGGGACCCCAGGCCTGGAAAATCGAGAGAAACCGAGGCCAGCGCGCCGCTGTGCGCGAACTTGTCGGACACTGACGAGATAATCACTTTGCCGTCTTCGTCGACCAGGCGCTTGAGCGTCGCGAAAGCCCTGCTCTGGATCACCGTGGGATCGCTGTGCAGCCACACCGCGTCGAAATCCCCTTTGTATTCGCGGTAGGCTCGCTCGATATCCGTCGCGCCCGCCACCGGCACTGTCGAGAGCTCGATCCCGTGCCCGGCGACCTCCTGCCGGGTGGACTTGACAAAAGGCCCCGAAAAAGACGGGTTGTAAAAGACGAGCACGCGCCTCAAGTCGGGGACGGCCAACTTGAACTGCATGAAATCGAAAGACGCGAGCGATTCCATGGTGATGCCCGCCACTTGGGCGCGCTCGCCCAAGCGGTGCGCCTTCCAGGCCGGGACCATGGCAAAGACCATGGGGACCTGCCTAAAATGGTCGCGCACGACGAGCGCCGCGCGGGTCCCCAGAGCCAAAAACAGATCCGGCTCGTGCTCCTCGAGCTTCGCTGCGATGGCGCGATCAGAGGCTTCGTCGTTCATCGTAACGATCGTCACCGGGTGCTCGATCTGTCCGAGATAGGTCTCCACGACGGCGTCGAAGATGGGATTGTCGCTGCTCTTGAGCACGACCACCCTCTTTGAGAGATCCACCGAGGCCCCCGGAGGCGGTGTGACGTTTTCTACATTCTTGAACGCCGGAGCGCAGGCGACAACGAGCGCGACGGTCGCGACCAAGATGATCCAGCGATGACGTAAGGCGACCGGTTTCATCTGGCGCCCTCCATCATCTCGGGTTTGAAGCTCACCCAGCTGTCGATGGCCATGGTGCTCATGACTTTTTCGCCGTCGGGGCTCCCGGCCATTTTTTTAAACGCTTCCACGAGCGCGGCGGTCGCCACGGCGTCGCCGCCACGCCCGCCCTTGATGGCGCACAGCGGCGCTCTGAGGATCTTGTCTATCTCGCCGACCCTGTGAAAGGATTTGGCCGCCACCGGGTTTAAGCGGCTAAGGACACCGAAGGTCG
Source organism: Deltaproteobacteria bacterium (assembly GCA_011389755.1). Lineage (GTDB taxonomy): Bacteria > Myxococcota_A > Polyangia > JAAYKL01 > JAAYKL01 > JAABTR01. The sequence goes on from JAABTR010000400.1 coordinate 4,017, forward strand.
CGGTGGTCACGATCGCCGCGTCCACCCGGCCGAACGCCAAGGCGAGCAGGGCGTCGATATCCTTTTTGACCTGCAAGAAACGGGTGTCCTGGGTCTTGATCGCCTTTTTCTCGAGCTTTTCGAGGGTGTCGCGAAAAAATTCCCGCGGTTCCTGCCCCGAAACCGTGATGGCGATGGTCCGGCGGCTCAGATCGGCGGCCATCTGCTCATTTTTCACCACCAAGACCTTGCGGTAATAAACATCGTCTTTCTGAGCGGGAACCAAAACCGGCTCGAGCTGTCGGCCTCGGCGGGTGCTCAAGTATTGACTCGAGACGATGGCGTAGCTGGCCGCTCCGCTCTCGGCGAGCTTCCACAGAGTCTCCACGTTCTGCACCGGCCTGAACCGCGCTTTTATGGGCGTCGTCTCCAAATAGTCGTTGAACCATCTGGTTATCTGAATGATTTTTTGATGATTCGCGTCAGGATCGAAAAATACGATATTTTCCTGCGGCTCTTGCGCCTCGAAAACCGGGGCATTGAAGGTAACCGCCGCAAAAAGGGCTATCCCAATCAGGCGGAGATTGTATCTGCTTTGCATCATCTTGGGCAGTCTTCCCTAGTGACGAAAAGCCTAGCACCGCAGAAACGGCGGTCAAACCGGGTCCGGCCCCGCGGTCTTGGGAGCTGAATCTCTCAGGGAGCTTTGCAGGACGACGGATCGTCGAGGTGGGGATTGAGCGGGTACCGGGTGTCGCCCTCGCAGGCCTCGTGGTTTTCATCGCAACTCGTGTTTTGTTTTACATCCACGCAGGTCGCGTCATCCGGCAGACGGATCATCTTGAAATAGAAGAGCTCGGGGCACTGCTCCTTCACCGACACATTTCGAAGCTGATCGTTTTCGCACAGCTTGACGCTCGCGGCCAAGATGGACTGCTCGGTGGAGGTGCTCACCACCTCGCCGGCGACGGTGTGGGCGTCTACCACCTCGCCGGCCAGCTCGGTGTGCCACCTCTGAGCGATGTAGATATGACAGTTCAACGCGCCGACCAAGTAATTCGTCAGGCCCGGGTGGCCGTCCCCATCTTGGTCGCAGTGGGAGCCGTAGCTCGCCTGGGAACATGGCGTCGAGTCGTTCCGAGAGGCGGAGCCGCTCGGGGGCATGGGGTCGGCCACTTTGTCCTCGAGCACGGCGCCGCGCACGTCCCAGACATCATCCGAGCGCCACCCCGATCCCGGCGCCGTCCCATCCACGACCACGCGCCGCTCCACCGCCGGGATCGATTCGGAAAAAGCGCTGGGAATGATCACCTTGTTGAACCACGTCTCCAAGCGAAGCTTGGTGTCGCAGAGCTTTTCGCTCATTATCAGCTTGTTATTCGAGGCCCTTGTTGCCTCGACGAGAAAAAACGATCGCGCGATGGCCACTTGGCTCTTGAGCAGCGGAACCCGGGTCTGCTTGGTGGCGGCGCTTATGAGCATCCCCCACTTTCCCTCAAAATAGGCCCCGGGATCGTCCGTGGAGCGGTCGAACGCGACGCTGTCCGCGCTCGCACCCGACCCCACCTGGTCGTCCTCGGGATCACTGGAGGCATCGCGAACCACGATATCATCGCTGCTTTCGAAAAAGCTCCCCTGGTTCAAAGGGGCGGCTTGGCACCCCAGCGCGACCCCCGCGCA
>JAABTR010000401.1 GCA_011389755.1 Deltaproteobacteria bacterium
ACGCAGTCGCCGCAGCCGGTGCACGACTCGGCGAAGACCAGCGGCATGCCGGCGAACAGGCCTATGGCTTGGGGCTCGCAGGCTTCGGCGCAGTCTCCACCGCCCGTGCAGGCCCAGCCGTTGACGGCTGGAAGGAGCACCTCTACCGGTTCGCAGCGCTCGAAATCGGAGCGAAGCAGCGGCGGGTCGCCGGCCTCGACGTCGCAGTCGATGTAGCGCACCGGCCCTTTGAGTGCTTTGGACAGGTCGACCGCGAGGCGCTTTTTTTCACTGTTGCCGATTCCCGATGCGATGCCGATGATCATTGCCGAGTGTCCTTTCCCGCGGGCTGCGCGCGACTAGAGGTGGCGGCCGGGCGCTGGGCGATTATGGCAGGTCGGCCCAGGGATTCAAGTACCATCGTTCCGGTTTGCGGGTCGGCTTTTGGCTTAAAAGCTGCCCGGGTCCTTTTCGACGGCAACATTTGCGTGAAGTCTCACCCGGTTAACTGGTGATCGATGAAAAAAGCGCTTAAGGAAAGGTGCCCAATGTAGAAGAGGTCTTTTTTAAGGAAAACGCCACAAGATGAGCCATAGAATTTTCTTAGCCGAAGGCGCGCGCATCGTAGGCGCCGGTTTGAAGCGAAAGCTGTTTGGAGCGAAACGGTACCGGGGCAGCGCCAAGGATATCTGCGAGCAGATCTGTCTGGGGTGCTTCGACGAGAAGAGGCGCTGTTACCAGACCAGCTTGACGAGCTACGCCCAGTTTTGGGCCAGGGACTTCGGCCGCTGCGCGCCCGCGCTTTTGGACCTCGGCTTCGAGCGGCAGGTGGGTGAGACCTACGCATACGCTCTTTGCGTCTATGAGCGATTTGGGCGCTTCGCTTTGGTCATCACGCCGCGTGGGGAGCTGCTCGAGTTTCCCCTTGGCACCTACTCCCCCGATGGGTTCGCCTTCTTTTTGATGGGGCTTGCGCACCTCGCCGACGGCGCCTTGGTAAAAAAGTATCGCGGCCTGCTCGAGCGGGAGATCACGCGGTTTTATGAGACCGTGGTGGATCCGCGCAGCGGTTTGGTTCGCTCGGGCATACATTTTTCCGAGGCCCAGGATTATGTGGTTCGCAGCTCTTCATGCTACTCGAACGTCATGTGCTTCGTTGCCCAGCGCAGCATCGACGCGCTGGGGCTTTCCAACCCGCTGGCCGGTTTCGACTATCCGGAGCTCATCCCAGAGCGCTACTTCGAGGGGCGGCATTTCTGCGACGACGAAAGGCGCCGCGATTATATAAGTGGCGACGCGTCGATCCTTCCTTTTTGGTCGGGACTTTTCGGATGGGACGACCAGGCCGCGAGGCTCTTTGCGCGGGTTCTTCGCAAGCTGGACGCGGACGGGATCAACGCGCCTTTGCCGGCCCGCTACGGAAACACCGCGCGCAAGAACCGGGATATGATCTTCATCGAGCGGTTCAATAGGTGGCAGCGGGACGCGGTTTGGACCTGCCTGGGAATCCACGTGCTCGAGACCTTGGAGCGTCTCGACCGGGCCCGCTTTTGCTTGGAGCTAAAAAAATACGAGCAGCTCGTTGAGGAAAAGGGCTGCTTTCCCGAAGTGCTCGACGGAGAAACCGAGGAGCTCTACGAAGGGCCGTTTTACATGGCGGAGGACTCGATGCTCTGGGCGGCGAACCTGTGGCGCATGCTCGAGCGTCCAATCCCGAAGAGTTCTTTGGCTTTGAGTTGAATGCAAAGATGAACAAAATCGTCCGCGTCGGAGACAACCTTGGTTCGCATTGTCATCGCTTGGCGAAAGGATTGATGTGGTTGATGATGTCTCCGGAGTACAGAGCGTTTGGCACGACTTCGCACTCAGCCCAGCAGCCAGGGCAGCGCAAGACCCAGTCCCGCATCTGGGCGGCCTTTTCTCCATTCCAGACCTGTAGGAATGTCTTTTTAGTCAGATTCCCGATGATGTTCGAGTTGAACTGGCACACCGGCACGCCGCCGTCCGGGTAGAGGCGCATATGTGCCCCCAGAGCGACGCAGCGCGGGTTGGGGTTTCCTTCACGGTTGAGGACCCGGTTTTGAAGACCGGACCAGTAGTAAGATTTCATGAGCTTGCGCGTCCACGACAAAAAGCGGGCCGATTCCTGCGTGTCCTCGAGCAGCGAACGAAAGGTGTCACCATCGATGGAGCCGTGTGTCGATACTTCGCCGGCTCGCTTGGGCGCGAGGTCGGTGTTTTTGTCGACGGAGTAGGTGGCGCTCGCTTCGTAGGCGAGGACGGCCTGGACCGGGACCCCCAAGGGCCTGAGCAGCTCCACGAGCCGGGTGTGTTCCTTGGCAGTTTGTTTATTGACGATGGTTTGGTTCACGCTGAGGGTCAAGTTGAGTCGCCGGGATTCGGGAGCCAGGCGCCGTATCGTGTCGACCGCTCTAGCAAAGGCGTTTTTGCGACCACGGATCGCGTTGTGGGTCTTTTCGAGCCCGTCGATGGAGATTAGGAGGTCGAGGGGCGGGTATTTGTCGCGGTGCTCGCACACAGCCACGATTTCGTCGCTGCACATGCCGTTTGTGGTGATGTGGAGCGCCAGCGGTGACAGACGGTGGGTCACCGATTCGAGGATTTCCGGAAGGTCGGATCGAAGAAAGGGCTCACCGCCGGTCAGGCGGACCGCGTCGAGCCTGGGCAGCTGGGTCAGCACGCGGTCGATCTGCGCAGCGCTCATCTCGTTTTCGTGGTTTTTTTTCCACGAGTCGCACATTTGACAGGCGGCGTTGCAGCGGAAGGTGACGACGAAGGTTAGCATGCGAGGCGGCATCACGCGTCCGGCCCTGGACCTTGCGATGTCAAAGGGGGCTTGTGCCAACCTTTTTGCGACATAAGCGGTGTGACACCATTTTTTTGGATCTGTCATGGAGGTGCTCAATGCGATACCGCCTTCCTATCGAGGCATCGACTGGTTTCGGGCCTGCTCAGGTGTGCCTCGATCGCAGCGACAGCGGCAGGGGTTCCGTTGACTTTTTCGGGAACGATGTGACAGCGAAATAGCTCCAGGTCGGAGATGAAACGACGAACGCGCAGGCCGCTGAGCCGGGGCAGCGGCACGCAAATACCGCCTCTCGATTTTGCGAGGAAGTAGCCGTTGATCACTTGCTCGTAGTTGCCCTCTTCGGGGATGGCGAGGACCGGTTTTTGAAGATAGTGGGCCTCCCCCACGAGTTGATTTCCCGCGGTGCAGACCAGCGCGTCGCAGGTGGCCAGATCCTCGATGAAGCGAGCATCATCAACAGGACAAAACTGCAGGTTTCCCGAGCAGGGGCGTCTGCCGAGGCCGTAGATCTTCACCGGCTTGCCGCACGAGGCGAGCGCGTCGAGAACCTTCTTGTCGGCGAACTTGCGAAGATACGCCAGCAGGTGACCTTTGTTTTGGGGTGCGGCGCTGAGGATTTCAGGTCGCAAAAGGACACCGACTTGGGTCACGGCAGTGTGCGCCGGGAGTGCGGGCGGACTGTAGAAAGAAGACACGATCGTTTCTTCTTGGCCCGTGAACAAGAATCGGACGACCGATCGCATGAGCGCCACGTGCAACTTGACTTCGGTCGGCAGCTCAGAGAGGTCGTTGACCAGCAAGAAGTGCTGGTGGTCGAGGCTCACAAACGGCACCCCGCAGCGCTTGGCGGCGCGCGGCAAGGTCGGCTCGAAGTCGGTGATGGCCAGATCGGGCTTTTCGCATTCTATGAGCCACGACACTTTTTCGACGAGAGTTTCGAGCTCGGAGGCGTATAACGCGGCGCTGATGCCTGTTTGTATGTAGTCGAGACGATGCTGGGCGCTGTACTGGAATTTTAGTCCATTGATGCGATAGATTCGCACATCGGTGTTTTGGTACAGCGGTCGGAGGAAGTCGTAGGCATCGTCAGAGGCAAACAGGACGAGCTCATGCCTCGCACGAAGTTGCTCGACGACGGCCCTGACCCGAGTTGCGTGTCCTCGCCCTTCACCGGTCGCGCTGTAGAAAATTTTTGCCATGTGTCGGCTCCTTTTTCGCCTGTCAGCGGTGCGGCGTCTGAAGAAACGAAGGCTTTGGGGCCGCAGCTCGTAGACAGTTCGGACAAATCTTTGACTGCCGGCCTTGATTACAGTCCTTCATTGAAAAAAAACCGGGAACGTAGTGAGGCGATATGGAGACAATTTGGTGAATCGGCTCGAGGGCACCATCGAGCGAGACATAAGCGGCTTTTTCACGTGTTCGACACCTCGAATTTACGAGACGTTTGGCTGTTTGTCGCATTGGTTAGGCATCATCTCGACTTGTGGTATCCAAGCGAAAGGGCAACCACTCGATGCAACCGGCAAAGCGTTTCCGAAAAGAGCTCCGCGAGCGTTTCGAGTCTTTTATCGAAGCTCACGGGAGTCGATTTCCGTCTCAAGAAGTGATCCGCCTCGATCTGCACTGTCACGACAGAAACAGCGACGTGCCCGATGAGCTCATCGGCCGGATCTTGCGCAGCAGGGAGACTTGGACGACCACCAAGGAGGTGGTGGAGACCCTCAAATCCCGCGGCGTGGATCTCATCACACTCACCAATCACAACAACGCGCGTTCGTGTTGGCAGCTTCAAGACGCTGGGCTCGATGTCCTGCCCGGCGCCGAGTTCTCCTGCCGTTTTGTCGAACACGACGCCTCTTTGCACGTGTTGACATACGGCTTTACACCCGAGCAGGAGGGGACGCTCAACACGCTGCGCGGGGACCTCCATCGTTTTCTCGCATACACAGCCGACCAGGACCTGCCGACGGTGCTGGCTCACCCGCTCTTTTTCTCCAGCGCGGGCGGCGTCGCGGGTTTTTCGATGTTCGAAGAACTCAGCTTGATGTTTCAAAACTTCGAGGGTGTCAACGGGCAACGAGACGCGTGGCAGAACCTCATGCTGGCCAGCTGGGTCGAGAGCCTCGACGAAGAGAAGATCGAGCACCTGGCGAAGAAGACCGGCATACCCGCCGACCGCTACTGTCGAAGGCCCCACGCGAAGTCTTTGACGGGCGGCTCGGATGACCACATGGCGATGTTCGCGGGGCTCACCGGGACGCTTTTGCACGTGCCCGAGTTGGCGGTGGAAAAAAGAAGTCGGCCGCTGAGCGCGCTGGCGCTCGAAGCGCTGCGCCGAGGGCTGACGGCACCCTACGGGACGTATAGCGATGACAAGAGGCTCGCCACGGCCTTTTTGGATTTCTTTTTTCAGGCGACCATGCACCTCGATGATCCCGGATTGCTGCGCATGCTCTTGCACCGCGGGGACCCAAAGGACAAGCTGGCGGCGCTCGGGATCGCCAACTTCATGATGGAGCTTCGAAGGCACCGGTTCACCTCCAAGTTCATCAAGACGGCGCACGATGCCCTGCACGGCAAACGCGCGGGCTTCATGGTTCGGCGCAGCAGCTCCAAGGCTTTCCGACCATTGCTCCGACGGCTCGACGAGCTGGCCGTCGCGCGCAAGACCGATCCGGGCCTGTTCGAGAGCCGTCTCGACGAGACCGTCTCCGTCATGTTTCGCCAGATCCTCGACGTGCTCGCCGAGCGGGTTACCGCCAAGCTCAGCGCCATCCCGAAAAACGACATGTCTTCGGTCGCGGCGGCGACGAAAGCGGTCGAGAAGCTGGAGCTGCCTTTGCATCTGCGGACCCTCTTCGATTCGGGAAGAGGCGAGGAGAGTCGCGGCGATTTTGAACAGTTGAGCTTGGCGGATCTGACAGACGGGCTTTCGTTCCCGGCGTTGGCGGCGGGGCTTTTGGCGGCGGCCTCCTTTGCGAGCTTGAGGGTCATGTTCAATAACCGTCCGCTGCTGGAGGACTTTTCGAGGCGTCTCGGCGCGTTCGAACACCCCAAGCGGGTCTTGTGGCTCACCGATTCTTTTTTTGACAACAACGGGGTCGCTTCGTCCTTGCAGCTCCTTCACGATGAGGTGTGCAAGAGGGACTTGCCTATCGACTTCGTGGTGGCGGACTCGAGCGCCTCGAGTCGCGATCACCTCATCGTGCTCGAGCCCGTCGTCGAGTTCGACGCGCCTCTTTACGAGAATCAGCCGTTTCGATTTTTTGATCTGCTCGAGCTGCGAAGAGTCTTCGTCGAAGGGGGGTACGATCGGGTGGTCTGCTCGACGGAGGCGCCTATGGGCCTGGCCGCTCTCTATCTCAAGCTCGCGTTCAGCGTGCCGGCCTACTTCTACCTCCACACCGACTGGATCGACTTTTCCGAGCGCAAGCTCGGGCTCGAAGGGCCCAGCCTGGACAGGGTCCGTCGTCTCCTGCGGGCTCTTTATCAGCAGTTCGACGGGATCTTCGTGCTCAACCGGGATCAGATCGACTGGCTCGGCAGTGAGTCGATGGGGATCCCCAAAGAGCGCCTCTTCTACACCGCGCACTGGTCGGACCCAAAGTTCCACCCGTGGCCCGTCGACCGCGAGGCGCTCATCCCGGGCGTCGACCCGCAGGCCCCAGTGGTGCTTTACGCCGGGCGGGTGAGCGAGGAGAAGGGGGTCATGGAGCTGCCGATTTTGATGGAGCGAATTCGGCGCGATGTGCCGGACGTCCGGCTGGTGGTCGCCGGCACGGGCCCGGCATCCGATGAGCTGAAAAGCCGT
>JAABTR010000402.1 GCA_011389755.1 Deltaproteobacteria bacterium
GCGAATTCGGCGCGATGTGCCGGACGTCCGGCTGGTGGTCGCCGGCACGGGCCCGGCATCCGATGAGCTGAAAAGCCGGGTGCCCGACGCGGTGATGACCGGCTGGGTGGACAAGACGACGCTGGCCAAGCTGTACTCCACCGCTGACATGCTCATATTGCCGTCGCGGTTCGATACTTTTGGTTGCGTGGTCCTCGAAGCCATGAGCTGCGGACTTCCAGTCGTCGCGTACAGGACAAAGGGGCCCAAGGATATCATCGAGCACGATAAGAGCGGCTGCTTGGCGGACGACTTGGATGAGCTCGCCGCACAGGCCTCGGCGCTTTTGCGGGACAGGCCCCGGCGCAGCAGGATGCGGCTCGAGGCCCGGGCGCGGGCGCGCACCTATAGGCCGGACCGAATCGTAAACGAGCTTTTGCGCGACCTCGATCTGGAAATGAAAGGGGAGCCGGAGCAGCCGCAACCGAGCATGAAAGCGCCTTTGCCAAAAACGGGAACCGTTTAAAAAAACCATCCGGTTTGTGCGATCGAGCCTCAAAAAGCCTGTTTTGAAAAGCTGTCGACCGACGCTGCCAGGATCATCCCATCGTGAAGTCGAGGAGAGAACCCCGGCTGTCGTGGCAGTCGGGAGCTCGGGGACAGTGCCCGGTAGTGAGCATCGGGGATTGTGCCCCGTCGTAGACGCGGTCAGTGAAACAGCAGTTCGGTATGACGACGTAGCGCCCGGCTACTATCGGCCGATGGAAAATGCCCCAGGCCTACAAGGGACAAACTTTCGCGCCGACGAGAAAAAAATTTAAGAGAAGAGGGTGACGAGGCTTGTAGATTTGGATTCTATCTCAACCTATCTCCTTTTGAGGTCGGAGGGCGAACCAGTCGATGGTGTCGTACTCGATGGGATTCTTGCGTCTCTTGTAGACGCCCTTGTCCACGAGGTCGTCCAGGTGGCTTTTCACAAAGCCCTTACTGCCGAGGACGACCCCGTCAGCGAAATATCGCAAGCGTTTTCGGTAAGCTCCTCGGGTTACAAAGCCACGTTTCTCTTCTTCGTCGGCAAGCCACTTCGGAATCTTCACCTGCCCCTGCTTGGTCGGCTCGGTGCCCCGGTAGTAAACGCGCGCCTTGTAGTCGCAGAGAGCCTCCCGGCCGCTCTTTTTCCGCAAAAAGTCCTTTAGCGGCAACATCCAGCCGTCTTTCTTTATGTCCCGAAGATAGAGCGAACAACCCTCGTAGTCCTCAGGACGTTCCACCAGGCCGGCCCGAACCGCGTTGAGTTCGATGTAAAGCGCGCAGTCCCGGGCCGCTTTTTCGTCTTCGAACAAAACGCTCTTGAAACGCTCCGCCCAAAAACTGCCGCGGCGGTGGTATTGATGATTGTACCATCGGGCAAACGCAGCGTTGATGCTCCGCATCAGCTCTGACACGTCGAATATCCGCTCCTCGAAACGCTCCCACTTGGCTCGAAGCCATCCTTCGAGCTCCCGCTCGGGGTAAAGCAGCGACGCCCGCTTCCACAGCTCCTTGCGGGACATCTCCCGTGGCTGTTCCATGCCCGCGAGCAGGTGATAGTGATTCCCCATTACAGAAAACGCGGCAATATCGCAGCAGTAAACACGGCCAAAGAACTCAAACATCTCGACCAGCCGCCGCCGACACGCCGTGTTGTTCAGCGGATACTCACCCTTCGCTCCGCCCACCCGGCAGCAAAGGTGGTACCAACCGCCAAGCTCATTCTTTACTCGCGCTAGTCTCGGCATCTCAAAACTCCTCGGCGACTCCAGCTAACATAGCCGACAAACCCGCGTCCAGTTCTGGTTTCTGTCCCCGTTGCCCTCCCAAGCAGCCGGAGGTAGCGGCCATCCCTATTTGGGCCCGCAGCCTCTGTATTT
>JAABTR010000403.1 GCA_011389755.1 Deltaproteobacteria bacterium
TGCCTGGCGCCTGGCTTGTACTTGGCGAGAACGGTGCCGGCGAAAGCGTTATCGAGCATTCCATCAAAGGTATCGACCGCCACCGCCTCCATGATGTTGATGGGGAGAATGCCTTTCATGTAGTCGTAAGGCACGTGACCTTGTTTGTGGGCCTCGACGAATTTCCCCATAGGCCACTCAACAGAGGCGAGCTTGGCGTGCTCGAACCAATCGAGGTGTTCGGATATCCCGGCGATCTCACGCGCTTTCTTCCAATGGACCATGCAGGCTTCCAAAACGCGCCAGTCGTCGCGCATGGCTAAGGTGAGCCTTTCGAGCACGTGGGCATAGGCGATGACGTCGGGAAAGACCTCGTCGCCTTCCGCGGCGACAAAGGCCATGTAGTCGTCGAAGCCCTCTTGACGCGCCTGCGACAGAAAGTCAGCCAGATACGGGTTTTTCTCTGCCGCCAAAGCCGCATCGTCAATCAACTGAAAAGACGTGTTCTCGTCGACATCGCCCGGAAGAAGAAAATCCGAAATGGCGGCCAAGCTTGGAAGGCTCCACTGCCCAGAATCGTCGATCAAACGCAGCCGCTCGTAGTGTCCGCGCATCATGGCGTCCATCTGCTCGGCGGAAAGACCGGCGACTTTGTCTTTTAAAAACTCGGCGATCTCCTCGGCCGCGGTCAGCTCGAGCGTGCCATTTTCGAGCGCCGCGTTGTGCATCCCGGCCACCTGCTGATCCGTTGACATGTTCTCGCATCCAAAGCTGAACAATGCGAGAACGGCGAAGGACAACACACTGTCTCTGAGTAATTTAGGCATTAAAAATCTCCCCTTAACGGTTCTGTTGTGAGCGGATTTTTTATTTTACACTGCATTTCTAAGCACTTACCAGGTGCGCAGTAAAATTTATCCACTTTTGCCACTGAGTTGTCAACCGCTATCTGGAATTAAGCTGCAGACAACCGCCGGGGAACGGTTTCCCTTCGAGCGGTCGGAAAAAGGCTAGTTTGAACCGGGGAGGTACTCGCAGGTGGGGGAAAACGAGGCCGGAAGTCCCTCGGTTGCGTAGGGCGATATCTCGGTGCCGAGGGGGTGCTCTTTGAAGAACTCGAGCGCGACGTGCATCGGCATGTCGGGCGGCGGCGCCGCGTGGCCCAGGTCGTGTCCGCAGACGATGACGTCCCTGCCCTGGCCCGTGACGAAGGGAACGTCATTTAAATGAAACTGCCTAAAGTCGATGGCCATGTTCGCCATGCCTGGAATGATCTGCCATTGGTCGTTGTCTCCTCCGGTCACCATGATCTGCACCGGCTTTTCGCTGTGGGTCGCCTCGGGCCAACTCACAAGGGGGCGAAACATCGCCGGGAGCGCGTCGATGTTTTTGGGGTTTGAGAAATACGCGCCCGAATAGGTAAACACCGAGGCCAGCACGTCTGCTCGATATGTGACCAAAAGATCTGTAACAATCGCTCCGGACGAGAACGCCACCGAGTGGATGTGATTAAAATCGACCCCGTAACACGCGTCGAGCGACTCGATAATCGCGTCGAACAGCATCACCTCTTTGTTCTCTTCTGGATCGGTGACCTTCAGCATGTCCCATTCCATGTCGACGAGGCCGAGCACGGGTGCGCCCTTGTCGTTCGGCAACACCAAGATGAACGGAAACTCCTCCGCGTTCACGTAGGGCGCCAAGAACGGCTCCCACGACTCGAGGGGGACACCCAGGTTGTGCCACAAAAAAACCACCGGCCAGGGCCCGCCGGACGCGGCGCCCTCGGGCAGCACGAGCTTGAAGTCCCGTTTGACTCCGCCGACGTCGAAGCCAACGTTCCAGCCTTCGCGAAGAGCCTCGCATATGTCCTGCGGTTGCGACCCGTCCTCATCCGAGTCGTCTGGTGACGCGGCGTCGCCCGTGCCGAGGTCATCTGTTGCAAGATCGCTTTCGGTTTGGTTCTCCTTCCCTCCCTGGCTGTCCTCGACCCGCGCGTTTTCGTCGAGCTTCGCGTTCTCCTGCGATCCGCCATCGCCATCGTCACACCCCGTGGAAATGTGCAACACGCACCATGCCGACAAAACAACCGGCAATGTCTTCGCCAAGGCCCGGCTCTTTTCGATCATTTTTTGCCCTCCTACTAAATCGCTAGCGTCTCACAGTGGATTGGACGGCCAGAGCCGCTCCTGTTTCGTCTTGTTGTAATTTTCCACAATTAAACCATTTACCCCAAAAAAACCAGCCGATTCTTCGGCATCATGTGTTTTGTGTCCGGCTTCTCTCAAGGGGGGTGCGGCGCCCTTGCCTCTTTTCCTTGACAGAAGTCGGGGCCGTTTCATCGTTACTGTTGTTCCAGAGTCGTTTGCTCGTCTGCTGATTTGAAGTGAGCGTTTTTTTTGGAGCACGACCGGCGCTCGCACCAACAGTTGCCGGAGTCGGTGAAGCGAGACTTATGAGGAGGTCACACATGCGACGGGTCTTGGCCACTGTATTGACTTGTGGGCTCATGCTCCTGCCCAGTATCGGCGCGGCCGACTCAGATACGTCGGCTCCCAAGACACCCAAGACGCAAAAGGCGCGCACCTCAAAAAAGACGAAGGCGCCGGCGGAAGAAAAGGCCGCACCCAAGCCGAAGACCGAAAAAAAAGCCGCGTCCAAGCCGAAGGCCAAAGCAAAACAGACTGAGAAAAAACAAAAAAAAGAAAAACAGCTCTCCTTGGTCGCTCGTATCGAGTCCTCTAATCCTGCGACCGTGGCCAAAGCAATCAAGACAGTCGAAGAATACAAGACCCCCAAGGCCGTCAAGACACTCGCACAAAGAGTTCGCAATGGTTTGCCGCCGGCCCTGCTCGACGCCGCGATCGAGGCCCTTGGCTCGGTGAAATCCTACGTCGCCTACAAAGAGCTGACGCGGCTGTCCGATCACCGCCGCGCAGCGGTGAGGGTCAATGTTGCAAAGCAGCTCGCCAACTTCAACAGACCTGCCGTGCTCAAAACCCTGACAAAAATGCTCGACGACCAAGAAGCTGAGGTCAGAGGAATCGCCGCGAGGGGGCTCGGAAGAATCAACGCGCAAAAGTCGATGAAACATCTGATAATCGCAGCCAAGCGGCAGATCCCCGAAGCGGCTCATGTGGTCGGGAGCAAAGCAAAGCCGCACCACGTCAAAAAAGTACTCGCGTCTTTGGACGAGAAAAGCTTCGACGCCCTCGCGCCCGTCTTCGCGAAGGTGCTCGAGCGCGAAGACATGCCCAAAAAAGCCAAGCTAAAGGTTATCGAAAAAGTGGCCGCAGTCGGTGCCGATGGCGCTGCGTCGCTCCTGGTCAAGCATGCCTCCAGCCTCGGCAAAAACGATCCGATGCGCAAGGAGATTTCCGAAGCGCTCAGGCGCAATTCCGAAAAAGAAAAAGCCGATGGTGCAAAGCGAGACGATGTCCCCAAAGAATCCAAAGCCGGCGAAAACAAAGGCGGTGACAAGCCAGAGGCGGGAGGTGCGAAATGACGAGCGGGATCAAATATTTCGCGAGACTCGCCGTCGTGTTCGCCGCCGGCGTCGGGACATTTTGTTGCGGCGGCCAGCCGATGGCTCCGAGGCCCCCGAGCCCTCCCGAACCGGAGCTCACCAAGGTGCTCAGAAACCTAAGCGAGGTAGAACAACTCGAGACTCCTCCAGTGGCTGTCGCTGTGGCAAAGGACCCGGGGCGCCTCGTGGTCTTCGATTTGGCCGAGAAAAAAGCGCTGTGGGAGCAAGAAGCGACAATCGACACGGGACCGCTTGTGACCTACGACTTGATCGTGACCCGTGAGGGCGGATTCATCGTCGGAAGAGACTTGACGAGCGGTGGAGCTCGCTTTGAGCTGGAGGAGGAAGGCTCCTTGGTCGGCGCCGCGAGCGATGGGAAAATAGCCGTCGTGGCGCTCGACATGGGCAAAGAATCGAAAACCCAGGGCAAGCTCTTAGGGGTCATCGACGGCTCTGTCGCCTGGTCTCGCGAATTCTATCTGCGGGTTGGAGCGCCTACCATAGCAGGTGGGATCGTCGTCGTGCCTTGGGCCAGCCAGCGGATCTCGATGCTCGACCCGCTGACCGGCACGGAGCGATCGCGAATTCAGACAGAGAAAATGACGAGCCACGTGTTCGTCGATTCGGGTCACGTCTTTTTGGGGGGGCTCGGCATCACAAGGCTCGGGGCCGGCGACGCAGACGGTAAGGCTCAAGCTCTCGTCACCTACGAGCCGAAGAGCCGCGCACTCCCCGGCCAACCCGACATCATGCCCAGAGGCTACAAAAAAGTACCATCGCCGGACGACGCCGCACACCGGGTGCGGCTGGCGTGGCAGATCGACGACAAGGAATCCGACCTCGGTTTTGCAGACGGCAACATCTACTATGTCTTCTACCGCTACCTCTTCGCCTTCGATGCCGATGTGGACACAGTCAAGTGGGTCTACCAACATCCGGTAGATCTCGTCGGTGTCCAGGCGATCAAGGGCGGGGTGCTCGTCGCCGATCAAAGCGGTGAGCTCTCTTTTCACAACGCCAAGACCGGGGCCGTAACCTGGAACACATCGATCGGGGCCCCGCTTTTGAGCGCGGTGCTCAGGCCCACGACGTTCCCCGAGGAACACGCAAAAAACCAAGAGCGCCCGAAGCTGCAGAAGCAGTTATTCGAAGCGGCCAAGCTGGAGGACCCGCGCCTTATGGGCGGACGTGCCTTGGCGATCCGCTACTATGCCGAGTTCGGCGGGGAGGACGTCACCGCTGATCTCATCGACCTGTGCGCCGACAGAGATGA
>JAABTR010000404.1 GCA_011389755.1 Deltaproteobacteria bacterium
TATCACGCCGAAACATCGGATCCGGTGCTCACCGCCGCTCTGGGCTCCGCGGCGAAGGCCATCGTCAAGCTAAAGAACAAAAAGGCTGCTGCATCGACCCTGGAGCAGCTTCAAGAAGACCCCTTCACCTCCCCGCAACTCAAAAAGTCACTCTCCGAGAGCTTGGCCGTCTTGGAACCCAAGGAGCTCCCTGCCGAAGGTGAAGAAAAGACCGCGGAAAAACCGATACCGGTCGAGGACAAGCGCCCCGAGCGGCTCACCCCCGACATCTTGCAAAATCTCTTCACGCCGCTTGTGGGCGAGATGAAAAAGTGCCTGGACCAGGATGCCAAAAAGATAAAGGTGGTGATCGTGGTGAATCCCACCGGCGAGATCGTCACGGTCGGCGCGAATCCGAACGAGAAGAAGACGTGCATTGAGCCCATCGTGCGCAAGATCGAGTTCCCCGCGACCAAAAAGGACAAGCCCGAGAAGCTCGTCTACTTCATTAAAGAGTAACCTCCCCCCTGCAAGCTTTGGCGTCGATGGTTGAGCCCGGCTTGCCCGGCTTTGATTGGCGTCTCAAACCGAATCGTGATATGAATCGGGCGCTTTTTTTGTCCTCAATCACGGCTGAAGGGAGCGGGGTAAATGGGCGTAAAAACACTGAGAGTCGCAGGCTTTTGGGCCGTGCTATTGTTGATGACGTCGTGCGGGACAGCTCCTAAAGGCCGAGCCACCTCCACGACGCCAACCCCCCAAAAATCAGAGCAAACGACATGGGATGTGGATTTGAGCCGCTCGGAGCTTGGGAGCATCCTCGAATTTTTGGCCTCGGATCTTCTCGAAGGCCGCGCTCCGGGCACCCGTGGTAGCCGGGTCGCAGAAGAGTATATCAAGAGTTTGTTCAAGCTGTGGCAGATCCCTTCCGCCGTGCCTGGAGACTACCTGCAACCGTTCGACCTCAATGGTTTTTCTGCACGAGATCTCGAGCTCGACGTGGGCGGTGTGACGCTCCATTTCTCCAAAGACGCCATGGGGGCGGTTCTGTCAGGTGAGCCCAACCCGGCCGTGGAAGCCGAGGCGGTCTTCGTCGGATTCGGAATCACCACGCCCCTTTGGAACTGGGACGATTTCAAGGACGTCGACGTCAAAGACAAGATTATCATTACGCGACTCAATGATCCCGGGCTCTTCTTGCCGGATGTCTTCGAAGAAAAAGTCCTGACCTACTTCGGTCGCTGGACCTACCATGTCGAAGAGGCGATCCGCAGGGGAGCCCGCGGCATCCTCATCATCCACACCGACGAGACCGCCGGCTACACATGGAATGTCGTGGACAATTCCTGGAGCGGAGAAAAGGTCCGGCTGGACGAGCAGGTGAACAACAACCTGAAGCTGCGCGCCTGGGTGAAAGAAAAAAGCCTCGAACGGGCCCTCGCGGCCCGGGGTATCGACCTCGATGAGCTCTACGAGGCCTCCCTCAGAAGAGACTTCCGGCCGGTGGAGCTCGGCTTCAAGATCCGGGCAAAGAGCACGCTCACGAGCAGGCGGTTCCAAACAAACAACGTCGTGGCGATGATTCCGGGACAATCGGAAAAACAGATCGTCTTGAGCTCTCATATCGACCATCTGGGGATCGGGAAGAATAAAGAAGGCGACAACATCTTCAACGGCGCCATCGACAACGGATCGGCCCTCGCGTCGATGATGCTCGTCGCAAAGCACCTAAAAGAAAAACAAAAGGATCTCTATTACACTTATGTGTTCTTGGCCTGCAATGCAGAAGAGGGTGGCCTGCTCGGCTCCAAGTACTACGTAAGCCAGGCCGATAAGTCGAAGATCATCGCAAACATCAACTTCGAGTCAACACCGGTTTGGGAAAAGGCGGGGAGCCTCATGGGGGTCGGCGCGCGGTTTTCGACTTTCGAGGACCTCTTGAGGAAGGTCGCCGCTCGCCAAGGGCTCGAGTACTCGGAGTTCTCCTTGTCAGACCAGGGTCTGTTCTACCGTTCGGATCAGTTTCCATTCGCCGCGGCCGACATCCCCGCGGTTTGGGTAAGCGCCGGAGAAGACGACGCGTCCGGGCAGCGCAAGTACACCGCGTTTTGGTCCGGGGACTACCACACGGTCGACGACGAGTATGATCCGAGCTGGGAGCTCGAAGCGATGGAGCAGACCATCCGCGCGACCCTGGGTCTCCTCCAGCTCATCGACGAGGGGCGCCTGGAACCGAGCTGGAAGGACAACCTCACTTTCCCCATCACTCAAAAGTGAGAAAACGCCTTGAAAACAAGGCCGACGACTAGAGCAGCTGGGCCCAGAGGGGCCGCGTGTGTCTGAGCGCGAAGAACATCAAGGCGGGGACCCGCTTTTTTCTGCTCCACAAAAACTTGAACTGGGACTCCAAAAACGGGGTATCGAGGAACGCATCGGCCAAGGCGACCGACTCGGCGGCGTTGACCTCCCCTAGCTCCTCCTTGGTAAACGAGCCGCGAAAGGTGCGCTTCCTTTTCTGCTCGATCCATGCCTGTGCGATGTCTTGGGCCTCGTCGAGCAGCCGCTCGTGAGGCACGCACCACTTGGCCAGGCCGATCTCCTTGGCTTCTGCGCCGGAGGGGCTCCAGGCCTCCTTTTCGAGCATCCGCTTGGCGTTATTTTCGCCCATGATCCGCTCAAAAAGGACCGACGAGCACCCCTCCTTGGTGATGCCGAGTTTGGCAAACGGCGTGGAAAAGGTCGCCTTCTCAGAGGCGATGATCTCATCGCACAAGGTCCCCGAGGTCACGGTCGCGCCGATGGCCGGCCCATTGACGACCGCGAGGATCGGCTTGGGAAAGTCCAAAAAGGCATCGAACAGGGCCTGATTGTGCTCGATGATCATGGCTCGCAGCTTCCGGGGATGAGACAGCTTAATCGTTCCAGCCAAGTTGACCCCGGCGCTGTAGTAGGGATCGGTGCCCGTGAGAATGAGCACCTTGACCTGCGGATCGCCCGCCGCATCGACAAAAGCCTCCTTGAGAGCCTCCATCATCTCGTAGGTCCAGCCATTGAGCCGCTTGGGCTGGTTCATCCTCAGGGTCAAGGCACCGTTTTGAAACGATCGCACGATGAGATTATTCGTTGAGTCCGACATGGATTAGGTCCTTTTGGCGCGTTTTTAAAAAACCAATCTATCACTTCGCTTTGACGAGCAAAACCTTTTCAGTCGTGGTCCGCGGCGCAGAAACTGGTAAACTTTCGCTCTGATGAAAAAGGCCACCCCATCGACGGCGCTCCGGTCGCGTTTCCAATGTGCTTTGGGACGTTTCAAGGTGGTGTGGAGCGACCCCGCGCTTCGATCCCGCTGGCTACGAGACACCCGCAAAACCCAGTGGGTGCTCGTCATCATGCTGTTTTTCGGCGTCTTCGCGCTGCCGCCCGCGGCCGACGCGATTGGGGACAGCGTGTTCCCACCCAAGAAAATAGGCTCATTTTTTCGCAAACGCACCAAGCGCCAATCGGCCTCCGAGACGATCGCGATATCGCTCACGGCTCTGTTTTGGGCAGGTGTCGCCGTGGGAACGGCGAAAAAGGCGTATCAGAAGCTGCCCGCCGGCCCACCGGGGGTGCCCCCGCGGACGGACGCCACATCTGTGATGGACAGCCGCGACGAAGCCGCGCTT
>JAABTR010000405.1 GCA_011389755.1 Deltaproteobacteria bacterium
TGTCCACCA
Organism: Deltaproteobacteria bacterium; assembly: GCA_011389755.1. GTDB lineage: Bacteria > Myxococcota_A > Polyangia > JAAYKL01 > JAAYKL01 > JAABTR01. The sequence continues at coordinate 10 of JAABTR010000405.1, forward strand.
CGCGGCGGAAAGAGTGGCGCAGGGTCAGCTCGACCGGGTTGCAGTTACCGGCCGGAGCCGTACCGCCGCCTACGTCCGCGGACATGTAGCACGCCGGGAAGCTGTCGATGCCCCAGCGGCCGATGTGGATCATGCCGGGCTTCGCGAACACCTTGGTGGTGACGTCGAAGTAGCCGTTGTCCATATCGAAGAACGGAGCGTCTTTGTCGTTGGGATCGTCCACGTAGTAACGCATCGGCTCGTACTTGATGCCGCCGTAGACGCCCATGGCCGACAGGGTGTCGAAGTCGTAGCTGTCGGTGTTCAGGTTCCGCGACCAGTCCACGCGGAGGTAGTCGCGCTCGTACCACGGGCGGTCGTACGCGTTCTCCTCGAGCACGTTGATCTTTTCACCCGTGGTCGGGTTGTAGGAGTTGACCACGTCGAAATGCTTTTGAATCGGGAACGCCGCCACGATGATGCCGTCGTGGGTCTCGCTCCCGACGATCGACCCGTTCTTGTCATAAACGGGCTCGCCCTTGCCGTCCGAGCCGATGATCCGCTCGAAGGTGGCCCTGGCGATGAGCAGGTCCTCGGTCACCTGCCACTTCAGGCGCGCCACCTGCTGACCGATGGTCGAGGTGAACAGCAGGCTCTGGGAGGCCCCGTAACCCACGTCCACGACGGAGTTGCGTCCCCAAAACTCCGGGTCGTCCCGAGTGTCTTGGTAGTCGTCTCCTATAAAGAAGGATTTTTGCAACGCATAGGGTTGCACGCGGTTGATTGGGTCGCGCTCCTCGGCGCAGCCTGCGATGACCATAGCTGCCATGAGGAGCAGGCCCGACCTCTTCATCAATGTCTTCATTCCTGTTTGCATTTTCACTCCTCGCTCCCTTTGAGCTCCGAGACCAGACCTGCAATGTCTAAATTCAGGCCCAGGGCAATGACCGTGTTTCTATTAAAAATCGGCGACTGGTAGGTCGAATCCGGTTTTCGCGTGGGTGCCGCAGTGTCGAACCCGAGATCGATGGAAAAGGCCGGGTTGGGGGTCACCGACAACCTGGCGCCGAAAACGTTGAAGTAGCGAACGTTCTCATCCGGCACTCCGATGTCCGACCTCTCGATGGTCGCTCCGATGACTTCGTCCTCGAACCCGTCCAGATTTTTCTGCTCGTATAAGAACGCGTGGATGAGGGCGTAGTTGGCGCTGAACGACAGCCAGTCGGTGATACCGAGTGACACCGCAAACGAATTGACGAAATTGTAAGAGCCGTTTCGCAGTCCCGCGTTGATGAACGCGTCGGCGGAGATCCCCGGGATGCGCGACTCTTCGAACTGCCTGGTCGTGTACTCGTGAAAGTTCTTCGTGAACGCGAAACCATAGCTGAGGTTGAGCCCGCTGAGGACCTCGAAGCTGCGCGACAGGCCCAGGTTCGGCTTGAGCCCCATGATCAAGGTGTTGGCCCGAGAGGTCTTGCTGGTGGGGGCGATGATCCCGAGCCCCGCGGATGTCTTGATCTCGAGCACCGGCACGGTCCAGAAGTTCCTCGCGTTAAACCCCAGCTTGAGGTCGTCGACCCAGATCTCACCCCGCTTGGTGGTGTAGTCGGCGTTGGTGATCTCCCGCGCCAAGAGGATCGAGGCGTTCATCCCCAACATTTTGTTGAAGTTCCACGCGGCGGCTATCTGCAACCCCATGGAGTACTCGGGGTTGTAGGTCGGCTCGTAGTTTTTGTTAAAACTCCGAGCCGAGACCGCGTTGATGTAGGAGATCGAGGTCCCTGCATAGGGCGCCCTCCACTCCTCGGGTTCTACCTTCGCTTCGGTCGTCACATCGGCGGCGTCTTGGATCGCTGACTCGGCCGGCGCCTCCTGTGCGGAGGCCCCCGCGGGCACAATGACCGTCAAGGTCATCAGCGCCAAAGCGGTGACCGTAATCCTTTGGTTTGGCGACTTTGGTCTCATCTTGTTTCGTCTTCCTCGGCTAGCGGTTGTCTCTTTTTTTCTCGGCGCGCCCTTCTAAAAACCGCGCCTACCCAACCGTCTCGGGGCCGCTGGGTACAAATCGAGGCCTGCACTTTACGCCGTTCAAAAAAGATTGTCCATAGCGCTAAATGCAAGATTTACAGGCTTTTGAATATCGAAAATTCGCATTGTCATCGTATCGTTATAAAGAATTGAACCCTTGTGGGGGATCATTGCCGCTGGTAGCAAGAATATGCACAAAAGGTGCCATCGAGGCGATTCGGCTCCCGCTTAAAAATAGCGCTGTGATCTCGACCGGATCACCATGGTTACCTCCAGAGCAATATGGGGACACGAGTCCCCAATGCGAATGTAAAAGGGCCGCAAAATGCCGATACCGGAGTTTGGAGGTGGGGACGACGGTCCCCACCTGGGTCCCTTTTGGGGTCGACCTAGATGAGCGATGGCAAATTCAAACCGGGTAACGTCCTGGGAAATTGGGGATCAGTTGACCGGTGCGAACGTAGGTCTCACAACAACCTGCGGCACTCGGTGACGTAGTAGGGGGGACCGGAGCACTGGGAGCACTTGCGGTAGGCCCTTTGTGCGGCCTCTTCTTCACCGGCGAGCTGGTGCACATAACCGATGACCAGCCAGGCCGCGGCGTTGTCGGGATTTAACTCCACCGCCCTCTTTGCCAGAGTGTCGGCTTCTTTGCGCGCAAACCGCATCTCCATGAGCATGGTGGCCAGCTT
>JAABTR010000406.1 GCA_011389755.1 Deltaproteobacteria bacterium
TAACTCCACCGCCCTCTTTGCCAGAGTGTCGGCTTCTTTGCGCGCAAACCGCATCTCCATGAGCATGGTGGCCAGCTTGGCCATGGCGCTGTCATCCCCGGGATGGGAGTCGACGTACTCTCTCAAAAATTCGACCTTGTTTTTCCAGCCGGTGGCCCTTTTGAGGTCGGCCTTCCAGTCGGTCAAATTCGCCACCGCCCCGGCCCCGCCCGACTCTTTGGAGGGCTCTGGGGCGGCATCTTCTGCTGCCTTTTGCGAGACCTGGTCGGCGCTTTCTTCTTGAGGCTCTGCCGCCGATCTCTTTTCGGTCGATTCGGGCTTCGCTTCTGGCTCCTCGGCGGCCCTTTGTGATGCCGGGCGTGTCTTTATCTTCGCGGCCACAGGCTCGGCCGGCTCTTTTTGGTCTTCTTCAGCGCCCTCTCGCCCTTTTTTCGGCGCCTTTGGAGCCCGTCCTAAAAACTCTTCTTTTTTCTCGTCTTTATCATCGGGGCCGCGCTCATCGCCCACGCCGGGATCTTCGACCGCCGGCTCGACCGACTCGGCTGGCTCGGCCTTCTCCTCAAGCGCGGGGGCCTCCTCGAGCTCCGAATCGCCCTGCGCCGGTGCGGCAGGCGCGAGCGCCACCACCGGCGCCTGTGGGACTTTTTCGTCTCTTGCCCCATCGCCGGAGTCGACATCCGCGCCAACGGTGGCCGGCGAAGACGTCGCCTGGGCTTCTTCGTTTGCCCCCACGTCGGCGCCAACGCTCCGGGTCCCAAGGTCGGGCCAGACATACAAAAGCGCCACAGCGGCGAGAACGGCCGCGAGGCCCAGCGCGTAAAGAGCGTAGGGAGGTCGTCTTCGAGATTCGAAGCCCCCGTGGAGAGGCGGCTCTTCTTTTTCATCCTCCCGCGCCGACTCGCTTTGTCGCCTCAAGCTCGGGTCCACCTGCACTTTGGCCTGACTTGGCTCGTCGTCCCCGGCCTTGCGCGCCTCAATGCGGCCCAAAAGCTGCGGGATCTCCTCGGACAGGGGCAGCTCCTCCCATTCGAGCCCCTGCGCTGCCGCATCGTAGGCCTCGACTTTACCCGTGAACGGAGATCTCTCTCGCAGCGCCGCCTCGAGCTGCTCCGACTCCAGCGCGTCTTTTCGAACCGGGTCATCCTTCGAACCGCTCGCAGTCGCCGCCGAAGGACTCTCGGCCGCTGGGTTTTGTTTTGACTCTCTCGGGGCGCTGGATTCGGCCGCCGCGGGAGGCGCCGGGTTATTCTCGCTGTTGACGCTCGAGTTTCTCTTTTTTTTCTTCCGCCGTCCCACGCCGGTCCTCCTTAATCGGGCGCCTCGCTTGCGCGCGGTCGTTATACGCCGGGGCGCCTTGCAGCTTCATCAAGCAAACTTTTTAAAACCGGACCCTTCGATGGCCCTTTGTCGTCATGTAAGACGCTCGCGGTTGAAAGCTTTTCTTTTTTATTTCTTTAAACACGCTTTTTTTTTGCCCGCGCACGAACAGCCGCGCCTTACGCGACCCGTCCCTCTAAAAAGAGCCCTGCGGACGGGCCGACATGACAACCGGTACATTATAAGGAATCGTGAATTTTTGGCTATCCCCCGGCAAGC
>JAABTR010000407.1 GCA_011389755.1 Deltaproteobacteria bacterium
GGCGCGCGGCGGTCACCGGTTCCATCCTTTCGGGGTCCACAGCCCCCTTCGCTCGACCCGCGCGCGCTGCTCGGCCCGGTGGAACTGGGACGCGTACCGGCCCCTTCCGTATCGCGTCTCAAAGCGGCTCCAGCCGTCTTCGACCATTCGGAGGTTGACGTTGACGTCTTGAGCGAACACATATGAGAGCCATCTTCCGTACTTGTCTTTTTTCGGCCCCTCGCCCTCCAGCGACACCGTCTTCCCCTTGACGAGCCGCGCCAGCGCCGCGGTGGCGGCTTCATACCCAGGCTCGCTTCGTTCAGGGGTGTCTATCCTGAGCAAGCGGATCCGCTGACCCGGCTCACCTTTCGCGTAGCGAACCTCCAGGGTGTCTCCGTCGATGACCCGCGTCACCCTTGCGGTCTTCGTATCGGCATCGTATCGAACCGGCACGCCCTTTGGCCCGTCAAAATAGGGGCTCACCGTGCGATAGAGCAAGGCGCCCGCAGAAAACGTGAGCACGAGGATGTACGCGCTGGTACGGTTGAAGAGGCGACTGGTTTTTTTGATGCCCTTGCTTCGGCCTGCCATGTCGAGAGGATATATCAGGGGCGCCTTGCCAGGAAGAGGCCTTGCCGGCATGATTGACATAATGGTTGAACTAACGACCAGAGCCAGAACATGAACAGCGAATGGCCCTCACAGCTCGCACGCGGCACCCAGCTCGCAAGCGGCAAGTACGAGATCCTCGAAGCGGTCGGCTCCGGAGGCATGGGGCAGGTGTACAAGGCCCGCCACCTGGTGCTCAACCGAGTCGTAGCGATCAAGGTTTTGCACCCGGTCATGACGGCCTTCCCAAAGGCCAAGGCCCGGTTCCTCCGGGAAGCTCAGGCCGCCAGCAGGTTGAGCCACCCGTGCAGCGTCCAGGTCATCGACTTCGGCTCTGAAGACGATGCTTTCTTCTACCTGGTCATGGAGTTTCTCGAGGGCGTGGAGCTGACTCAGATCATCAAAGAGCGGGCGCCCTTGGCCCCCGAGACGATCATCTCCATCGCCTCACAGGTCTGCGGCGCCTTGGCCGCGGCCCACGACGAGGGCATCATCCACCGGGATCTCAAGCCGGCCAACATCATGGTGACAGACGCCATCGATGACGACGGGCGGCCCTACCAGGCCGTCAAAGTCTGCGACTTCGGGATCGCGAAGATTCAGTCGGATGAGGACGACTCCACCGCAGGAGCCCAGCTCACCGACACCGGGGTGGTCACGGGCACGCCTACGTACATGTC
>JAABTR010000408.1 GCA_011389755.1 Deltaproteobacteria bacterium
TCGGATGAGGACGACTCCACCGCAGGAGCCCAGCTCACCGACACCGGGGTGGTCACGGGCACGCCTACGTACATGTCTCCGGAACAGGCCCGCGGCAAACCGCTCGACGCCCGCAGCGACATCTACGCCTGCGGTGTCATCCTCTACCAAATGCTCACCGGGCGTCTGCCTTTCCAAGGCGAGAACGCGCTCGGGATTTTGATGCAGCACATCAGCGACACACCACAGCGGCCGTCCGCGCTGGAGCCGGGCGTGCATTCCGGGCTCGAAGCGGTCGCCCTGAAGTGCCTGGCCAAGTTCCCCGAGCAGCGCTACGCAGATGCCCGGGCGCTGAGGGCGGCTCTTTTGTCGTCGATCGACCTGTCCATCCCCCTGGCGCTCCCGGCCCGTCCTTCTTCAGCCGGGCCCCAAAAGCCGCGGGCTTCGAGCGACAAAATCGGCCCTTTTGCGGGGCCGACGGCTTTCGGCGAGACCCTGGAGGTTTCGGGTCCACCACCTGCCCGGCAGGGGCGACAGGGCCTGTGGATCGCCGGAGCGATATTCCTTGTCTCTGCCGCCGCCTTGGGCGGCTTCCTCTACTTGCAGGCCCCGAAGGAGCCCAGCGCCGGGGGCGCTCGGACAAGCTCGATGGTCCGCTCCCAGGCGCCGACGTCTCGCCAGCACAAAAAATCAGAAGATCCGGCCGGAGATTCGCAAGACGCCGTAACCCGCACGAAGAGCCATGACCGGAAAAAGGCCGCCGATCGCCGTGGCGAAGAGGGTCCGGACTCAGACTCAGACTCCGCAACGGACACCGAGCTCGACACGGCGGACGAGACCGCCGCGGGCAAAGGCGGCGCCGGAAACATCCCCGAGACCAACACCGATCCGGACATCTTCATTTTACCTGCGGACGATTCGGTAGCTCCCCCAGGCGTCGACATCGCGGGCGCGGAGCCCGGCCACATCACGATCGAGAATATCGGCGGCACCGGCAGCGACACGCCGCCGGAACCACAAGTCCAAGAACACGGCGACGACTCTGAGCTCTAGCCGGCGCGGCGCGCCCGTCTGCCGCGACAATCGAGGTTGGGGCGCCCGTCCTGGAACGCGACGCGACCTCCCACGATCGTGGTCACGGGCCACCCTTCGACCTGGGTCTCGTGCCAGGGGCTCCAGCGGCACCGGGTCCACTGGTTTTCGCTTAAGATCGTGTGGCGGCGCTCCGGATCGAACAGGCACAGATCGGCATCAAAGCCGGCCTCGATGCGCCCTTTCTTCTCGAGCTGGTACACCTCGGCGGGAGCCGTGCACAGCCAGTGGAGCGCCTCGTCGGCGGTGCACATACCCCTCGAAGCGGCGGCGAGCACCAGGCCGAGCGAGTTCTCCACCGCCGGGATTCCGGCGGGGACCTGCCAGATATCGTCCCGGCGCTTCTCCTCCAGCGTGTGGGGCGCGTGGTCCGTCGCGATGCAGTCGAGGGCGCCCGTAGACAACCCCCGCCACAGGGCGTCCCGATCCCGGCTCGTTTTGAGGGAGGGGTTCATCTTGACGAGCCCGCCCAGCCGCTCGTAGTCGCCGATGTCGAGGAGCAGGTGGTGCGGGGCGCACTCGGCGGTCACCGCGTCCGGCCGGCCGGAGAGCAGCTCGACTTCGTCGGCGGTGGAGACGTGCAGGATGTGAGCCCGGCGGTTGTGCCTTTGGGCCAGGTCCACCGCCCGGGCCGTGGCCAAGAGGGCGCTTTTGGCGTCCCGCACCACCGAGTGCACCGCGGGATCGGTGCGTCCCCGGTGCTCGGCGGCGCGCCTGCGGACCCGCGTCTCGTCCTCGCAGTGGAGCGCGATCACCGTCGCCGGATCGGTCTTTGCGAAGAGCCGCTCGAGGGTCTCTTGGTCATCGACCAGGAGGTCGCCGGTCGATGATCCCATGAACACCTTGATACCGCAGGCCCTTTCGGCGCGGCGCAGCTCGTCGAGGTTGTCGCTCGTGGCACCGATGAAGAACCCGTAGTTTACGATGCTCTTTTGGGCGGCGGCTTCGAGCTTGTCCTCGAGCAGCGCCCCGGTGGTGGTCGCCGGATGGGTGTTGGGCATCTCCAAGAAGGTGGTCACTCCGCCCGCGGCGCAGGCCACCGAGCCGGAGCGTAGATCCTCTTTTTGGGGGTGCCCCGGGTCCCGAAAGTGCACCTGGGCGTCGATGACTCCCGGTATCAACCACTTGCCCCGCCCGTCCAACACCTCCTTGGCGGGCGCCGCGATGCCGTCGGAGACGTCGGCGATCACGCCGTCCTCGATGAGGACTTGTTTTTTTTCGAATCCGCGCTCCTTGCCGAGCCAGACGTCGGCTCCGACGATTTTCAAAGACATCGGCTTCTCCTTGCTCGGGCGAGCCCCGCTATCCAGATTCGCCGCCTCGCATGAACAGCAAACGACGATAGTCCCCCGGGCTGTATCCTGTCCAGCGCTTGAAGGTGCGCTTGAACGCGGCCGGATCGGAAAAACCGAGGACAAACGCGATATCCGAGATGGTCCAGCCCCGATCCTGCAGGTAGATGCCCGCCAGCTCCCTGCGCATCCCGCTTAGCAGCCTTGGAAAGGCGAGCCCCCGGTCGGTCAGCTCACGTCGCAAGGTGGCCGCAGAGTGATCGAGCTTCCT
>JAABTR010000409.1 GCA_011389755.1 Deltaproteobacteria bacterium
TTCATCTGGTGCAACGCGGTCTCGAAACGGAAATCTCCTCGGGCAAAGGTCGAGGTGCAACCTCCGATTTTGTAGTGCTGTTCCAAAACCAGCACGCGAAAGCCTTGGATGGCCAGATGGGTGGCCGCTGAGAGACCTCCCAGCCCAGCCCCCACCACGACGACATCGTAGTCTGAGTGGGCGCTGGGGGGGTGTAAGAGGGGGGGGCGACTGCAACAGGCCAGGGCAGCAGCGATGAGGAACGTCGAGATCAGCGTCGGGAGAGTATTTCGTGTCATGTTTTTCCAGCACAGGGTTGTCAAAATGTCAGGGCAACGGTTTGTTGTGGTGAGCTTCGTGTCAAGGAGCGGCCTCCTCGAGATCGCCCGATATTTCAAGAAAAGATTTCATGTCCGAGGGCAGGGGGCTGCGGATTTTCAGGAGCCGACCGGTGGTCGGATGGTCGAGCTCCAAGGAGGCGGCGTGGAGGAAATGACGCGGCGCTCCGGCCCGGCTCTGGATGTCATGGGGATCTCCTCCCTCGACATAGTCGAGAAAGAGCGACGCGTCCGGACCATACATCTTGTCCCCCACGATTGGGGTGCCGATGTGGGCCAGGTGGACTCGGATCTGGTGCTGGCGTCCGGTCCTGGGACGGCAAGCCACCAGCGCGCTTTCTCCATGGGTCGAGAGCACGCGGTATTCTGTCAAGGCTCCAAGGCCTCCGGGGCCGCACGCCATTTTGATGCGAACCGGTCCTTCGGTGTCCGGTCCAATTTCAGCTTCGATGCGTCCTTGCCGCGGCTCGGGAATCTTGGAGGTGACGGCCAAGTACAGCTTTGCGACTTTGCGATGAGCAAACGCTATCTTGAGGGTGCGTTCCGCGTCTTTGGTTTTGGCGCAAAGCACGATGCCCGAGGTCTCGCTGTCAATGCGGTGAGCGAGCCACGGTTTGTTCGCACCGTAGCGTTCCTCCAAAAGCCCCGTGAGCGTGTTTTGAAGGTATCTGGCGGTGGGGTGGACCGGGAGCCCCGCGGGTTTGTCCACGGCCAGCACGTCGGCATCCTCGTAGAGCACGCCGAAGGTGCGAGGCACATCGGGTTCGTCTGGGGGCGGCCGGTACACGAACAAGCGCTCTCCTGCGAAGAGCTGGCGGTTGGGCTTTATTTTTTTGCCCGCATCATCGAACGCGGATCGCTTGAGGACCTTTTGCACCCGCGTCCGGGAAAGCCTCGGGATCCGGTGGGACAAGAACAGGTCGGCTCTCCAGCCCGCCTGTTCGCGGGGAACGGTGAATTCGAGTCGGATCCAGTCCTCGGGTATGTCGCTCGGTCGCTGCGTCACCCTCCCAAAATACGCAGAATCGGTCTGCGCGTAAAGTCCCGAGCGGCGCTTGCACAGACACTTCGAGCAACGTCTCAAAGAGATTGGCTTTTTTAATATTTAACATTAATAAACGATTGATAAAAGCTTAGAAATAAAAACAAAAACAATATGCTTCGATGCGGTGTTTGCCAATATATTCAATGGAATGTAAGGGCTGGAAAATCTGCTCAGGCGTTCAGTAAAAGGGTTTTGCTTTTTGTTTATTAAAGTGACAGGTTAAGAATTGTTTTTAAGCTACCGAAAGAAGAGTATAAAACTGTTGAGTGTATTTTATTAGAGAGCCGATCATTGTCTTTAGGTGTGTGACAGATCGTAAGCTTACTCTATAGTTATCTAGAGAAAAAATTGAGGGACATTCAAACGTTGACCTTTCAGCGAAAGTGTAGCGGCTGTGAGACGCGCAACCCGCCCGGTGCGCGTTTTTGCAACGGCTGCGGGCAGCTCATCGACGAGGAGCCCGCGCCTTCCGCCGTTTCGGAAAAAGAACGCGATCCCCTCGTGGGGCAGCTCGTCGCTGACAGGTACAGGGTCATCGAGCCGCTCGGAGAGGGCGGGATGGGGATGGTCTATCTCGCCGAACAGATATCCGTTCGGCGCAAAGTGGCCCTCAAAGTGCTTAGGCCGCGCCTCATCGGCGATCCCGCCTTGCAGGAGAGGTTTCGAAACGAAGCGATGCTGGCCAGCAGGCTCAGTCACCCCTGCACGGTGACCATCTTCGACTTCGGTGTGACCTTGGACGAAGCTCTCTACATCGCCATGGAGTTCGTGCGGGGGGTGAGCCTCGACTCGGAGCTGAAGAAACACGGCACGTTCGAGTGGAGGCGAGCGTGTCGCATTGCGATGCAGATATGCGAATCGCTCGACGAAGCGCACCAAAACAAGATCATCCATCGAGATCTCAAGCCGGAAAACGTGATGTTGACCCGGCACGGTGCCCGTCGCGATGTGGTGAAGGTGCTCGACTTCGGCATCGCCAAAATCTTGGCGGACGACGCTCTGGGCCCTAAGAGCAACCTCACCGCCCCCAACGAAGTATTCGGGACACCCGAGTACATGTCGCCCGAACAGGTGAGCGCGTCGGCGCTGGATCACAGAACCGATATCTACTCCCTGGGCGTCATGATGTTTCGAATGATATCGGGCTCTTTGCCTTTTAGCGCGGATACGCCGGTCATGGTGTTGGCCAAGCAGCTGGCCGAACCGCCGCCGGCGCTTCGAGAAGTTGCGGGCGATGTGGATGTGCCCGAAGAGGTCGTCGAGCTCATCGATCGAGCCCTGAGCAAGGATCCGGCGATGCGCCCTCAAACGATGGCCGACGTGCGCCGCCAGCTCGAGGACGCCTGCACCTGGTCCGAGCTTCCCCAGGATGCGATGCTTTTGGGGGACAAGGGCGATGTCCCGGAGACGAGATCCCAGCTAGAGGGAGGGGTGCCGATCCGCGCGGCCGGTGAGGGAGCGGTTTTGTCGAAAGTGGAGCCCGCTTCGAATTTGGGACCCCCTGCTGTCGCGTGCCGCGCTGCTATGCCTGAGGCTCACAGGGACACCGCGGGGATAGAGGTTGAGATCGACCTGCGCGAATCGATGGGGTTCGCCCCCAACATGGTGGAAGATGACGCCGAGACGTTGGCGCTCAAGCGCAGAGATGCCACCATCGCGCGGCTCCTCGAGCGGATGAAACGGCAACGGGATTTTCCCGCCATCTCAGGTCACATCTCCGAGCTGAACACCAAAGCCGCTCAAGAGACCACCTCGGCCCAGGAGCTCTCGAATGTCATCCTCAAGGACTACGCGTTGACGACGAAGCTGCTCAAGCTCATCAACTCGCCTTTTTACGGGCAGATTCGAGGGCGGATCAACACCATCTCCCGGGCCGTCGTCATGATGGGGTTCGAGACGGTCCAGCAGTCGGCGCTCGGGCTGATGCTGTTCGAGCGCATCCAGGCCGAAAAACCCGAGCACGCCGAGGCTTTGAGAGATTCTGCCATCGCGTCTCTGGCCAGCGCCATCGTGGCCAAGCGCGCCGTGGCCAAGAACCGGCACAACGTCCCCGTCCACACCGAAGAGGCGTTCATCGCGGCGATGTTTCACCATCTGGGGCAGCACCTGGCGCTTTGTTACTTCCCCGATGAGATGAAACGTTACGATGAATTGGTCGGCCAAGGGCAAGAGCCACAGCGAGCCGCCTTGAGCGTCTTCGGCGTCACCTTCGATGATATCGCGTCCGATCTTTCGGCCCGCTGGAATTTCCCTGAGAATCTGCGCCATTCCATGACTCCAGTGACGGAAAAACAGCCGCGCAGACCTTTTGAGAAGCATGAATGGCTCAGGCAGGTATCTGCCTTTTCCAACGAGCTGGTCAGCGCCGCCCGATGCGAGAATCCCGCGAGGCGCGCAAGCGAGATCCGGCGTCTCGAGCGCAAGTACGGCGAAGTCATGAGCTTGGGAGACGGTGGGCTGCTCGAGCTACTCGAAGAGTCGATCGCGCAGGTCGAGGAATATTCGGCGGTCATGAATGTCAATGCGGCCACGAGCGGGGTGATGCTGCGCTTGCGCTCGGCGTGCGGCATCGAAAAAGAGGTCCCGCAAAGGACTATCGAGGAACGGATCGCGCAGAAGCTGGAGATCGGAAGCACTGAGTCGGCTCGCATCGAGATCGCTGCGGCTCGCAACGCCGAAGAGATCGCGGAGAAAGAGCGCATCTTCGATATCGGCGTCAAGGACTTGTCCGATTCTTTGGAAGGTCGGGGCGATCTCAACGAGCTGATGCTGATGGTCATCGAGACGATGTACCGTGGCCTGGGGCTCTCCCGGGTCGTGTTTGCCTTGAACGTGGCGCAGAAGCGATTGATACGCGCCCGCTCCGGCTTCGGGCGCGATATCGAGAGAATCATTCCGACCTTTCAATTTCGGCTCGACAAGGGAAGAGATCTCTTCACGCGGGCTATGATCCAGGGCAGAGACGTGGTGGTGCCGGATTCATCGGATCCGCGCGTTCGGTCGGATATCCCCAGCTGGTACAAGCACAACGTCGATGCCCCCATGTTCATGCTGTATCCGGTGAAGCTCAAGCAGTTCCCGGCGGCGCTCTTCTATGGCGATTTTACGAAGACCGATGTCGAGGTCGACAAAACACTCTTAGAGAAGATGCAGAAGCTGCGCGAGCAGGCGGCGCGGGCTATCCAGATGTCGAGCCGGGTGAGTCGCTGATTCCCCCTTCGGATTACTCGAGATTAAACCACCCCGGCGACCTCAAGGATCTCGAACGCTATGAGGAGAGTGGGCTTTTTTGGCTATCTGCCGTGTCGCGATAAAAGTCCAGGCGGCCAATAAGAGGATTGGAGACGCGATGAAGCCGGCTGTGAGATAGGCGTCAGGAAGCTCGAGGACCGGTCGGTCTGCCCCATGCTGATAGATGTACTGATAGACTCCGAGGAAGAAAACGTTGAGCAGCATGAGCGCCGCCTCGCAGACTCCCCTCAGGCGATCCACGAGATCTTTTTTTCGACTCAAAGTCGCGAGCCAATAGTCTCTCCCGGGGACCGAGAGCATCTTGTCGCTCAGCTTGGGCAGACGGATATGAAGGACCCCGAACGCGAGGTTCATGGCGCCGAGCAGAGCAAACCACTCGATGAGCAGGAGCACCGGGGAGGAAGCGCCGCGTGCGTCGAAATGGACGGACAGATCGGGATATGTCGCAGCCACGTAGGCGATGTGGGCGAAGAAGGGGACGAGCCAGATTGTTCTGGAGATCATGGTCATGGCGCATAGTAAAGCTGGGGGAGCACTTCGTGTATCGTGTCGGCGCGAACGCCGAAGTTGTAGCCGCTCAGGGCTCGTCCGTCCAGCGCGTAGCCGCCTGCGTTGACTCCGACCACGCGGCCCTGGGTGTCGAACAAGGGGCTGCCGGACGTCCCGTGGGATGTGAACGCGGAGTGCTGAATGAGCTTGGTCTGCTCGAAAGGACCGGGCCCCAGTTCGAAAGTCGTCAAGCGCCCCACCTCGCCGCGGACAAAGGTGGCCTCGGGAGCGTCTTCTCGGTTGAGGGTGTCGGGGAAGCCGTACATGAAAACGGGATCTCCGGGACCGAGCGCGGCGAGCTGTATCATCGAAGCCAACGGGGTCCAGCTGGTCAGCCGCCCCGATATCCGGATCACCCCGACGTCCGGAGAAGGGCGCGTCGAGACGTAGAGCCGGTGTGAGGCGACTTTGGTCACCGGGTAGCGGTGGCCGGGGGTGCCGTTCATGATGGCGACCGTGGAGGTGGGGGTGGCTTGAACCAAGCAGTGGGCGTTGGTCACGAGGGTATCCGGGCCAATGGCGAAGCCGGTGCAGAAGCCCTTGAGCCCGGCGGGCGTCTGCCGTGCGAGGAGAAAAATGTTGTAACGATTGTTGCGGGCTATCGTGCCTCCGGTGGCTTCTCCGTAGTTGACCTGTGTGGTGATGACCTGAAGCTTTCGGGATCGGTACAAGGTGATGCCGACCACGCTGCCGGCCAAAAAGAGCAGGGCGAAGACGGTGAGGATGATTTTTTTGAGGCTGCGCGACGTGGAGGAGACCTTTTTCTCCACCAGCGCTTCGAAGTAATCGGTGGATTTAGAGGTGCCCGGGCGGCTGATCAGGCCGGCCTGCTCCAGCGCGCGCCTGATCATCAAACCAGCGGTCTTCTCTCCAAACTTCTTCGTGGAGGGCTTGCTAGAGGCGGTCGTGGAGGCGCCGAACTGCATCGGGGCCGTCATCTTGGCGGTGGCTTTGGGGCGTCCTCGCTCGGCTGTGGACCCCTTGGCGGGATCCAAGGTAGGCTCAGCGTAGTCGACCCGAAAGCAGGGCCCTTGGGGGCCGAGTCGCACGTGGTCAAGGCTCGTTATCGCTTCGCATTCAACGGGTCTGTTGTTTACAAAGACGCCGTTTGTGGAGGATTTGTCCATCACCACGATGCGGCCGTCTTCCGGCCTCTGGCGGATCTCGGCGTGGAAGCTGGAGACGCCCTTGTCTTCTGTTTGATCAAAGATGATGTCGTTGCTCTCATCGCGTCCCAGCGAGATGATCCCTTTGCCGCTGATGCTTTGGTGCATCCCTTCGCGCGAGCCGTTTTCGTGGATGATCGTCAGTCTCATTGGGCCATCGGCGTCAAGAGGTTTCGTCGGGGAAAGCGGTGACTTCATCTATCGACGAAGCGCCTGTCAGCAGCATGACGAGCCTGTCCATCCCCAGGGCGATACCGGCGCAGGGCGGCATGCCGTCCTCGAGCGCGGACAAAAATCGGTGGTCGAGAGGATAGATCGCCTTGTTCATCAGCGCCCGGCGCTGTCTCTCGAGGTCGAAGCGGCTTCGTTGTAGGACAGGGTCTGTCAACTCGTCGAACCCATTGGCGAGCTCCAGGCCGCCGATGTAGAGCTCGAATCGTAGGGAGACGTCTGGATTTTTGGGATCGAGCCGCGCCAAAGAGGCCATGGAAGCCGGGTAAGAGTGCAAAAAAACGGGCCCCAGATTTTTGAGAGCCGGCTCGACCTTGTTGACGAGATCCGTGTCGAAACGGTTCGGATCGGGGTCGGACCCAGGCCGCCAACCCGCGAAACGCTCGAAAGCGTCCGCCACCGAGATTCTTTGCCATTTTGGCGGCAATGGGATCTTGGCCGGGCCGGCGGTCAGGGCGCTCGAGCCGCTTACGTGTGTGCAAACTCGTCGGATGAGGTCTTCGCAGTCCTTCATGAGACCGTCGATGTCTCCGCCTGTCCGGTACCACTCGAGCATGGAAAATTCGGGGAGGTGCCAGGGGCCGCGCTCGTTTTCTCTAAAGCACTTGCTGATTTGAAATATCCGTTCGTAACCCGCAACTAAAAGCTGCTTCATCTGGAGCTCGGGCGATGCCAAAAGCCACATGTCTCGGCTGGGTGGGCAATCGATGTGCAGCTCCGGTGCCGGCGCGCGAACTCGGATGGGGGTCTCGACCTCGAGAAAATCGTGAATGCGAAAAAAAGCGCGGGTCTGTTCGAAGATCGCGGCTCTCTTTTCGAGATTCGCCCGTTTGTTGGCGAGCTTTGCGATAGCACTGTTCATTGTTTTAATGGCTCCTCGTCAATCTCGAGCGAGTTGCTACCTTGCGAACGTACAAGGAAGCCAATACACTGCACTCATGCAATATGACAAGAAGCTGATGACCTTTTTCTGGGCGGTCCTTTTTCCCTTTGCGCTTATGGCATGTGGGGGGCCTGCCAAAAAGACCCAAACGGCGGCCTCGACCGCTCAGTCAACCTACGAGGAGATAGATGTCCCAGAGAAAATCTCCCGTGACCAGCGAGACGAGTGGAGGAAGAACTTGCTGCTCTTACCGGCGGAGCATCCCAAACGGATCCCGTTGCGCGAGGCCCTCGTCGAATCGTACGTCGAGGAGATCCAAGCGACGGCGTCGGATGACGTCGGTCAGCTGGTGCAGCTCTTCTCCGGGGCGCTGGCGCTCCACGCCCCGACCGATTTTAGCCCCGGGGGCGTAAGCCCCAAGCTCGAGCCCGTGGCCCAGAAAATCGTCAGCGTCTTCGAGGAGAGGGGCAACGAACCGGTCGTGCTGGCGGCGCTGCGATATCTGATGCTCGCGCGTCCCGAAGACGTCCGCGTCAAGGAGCGGTACTTGGAGCTGGCCGATTGGTCCAACTCCATTCGCGAAACCATCGTAGGACGTATCGAGCAGTTGACCTCTCTTATCGATTTGTATGGCCAGATCGTCCGAATGGTTCCGGACAGGGAGATTGTCGAGCACCTCGCTGAGATGTACGTGGAGAGACACAACCTCATCGTGGAGAAGCTCGAGGCGCTTTCGATGTCGAGCCGAGACATCTCCCCGCTCGAGATGATCATGCAGCGCAATGCGCTGCAGACCTTTCCACTGGAGATGATGTACATCTTCTTTTTGACAGGAGATCCGGCCGGCGCGCGCAAGCACTTGGCACCGTTCGTCGAAAAAGGCGTGGTGGACGTCGAGGTCATCGAGCTGCTCGATAGGATTTTCCAAAAGCGCGATCTGGCGGACAGTTACTTTACATTGGGCAACAAGATGGCGGCCATCGATCTGCTGGCCAGCCTCAGAGCTTACATCATGGCCCGCCAAACGGACCCGACGGATTATCGGTTTCCTTTGCACATC
>JAABTR010000410.1 GCA_011389755.1 Deltaproteobacteria bacterium
GTAATAGTCGTTGATGTCGAAAACGACCGCTGTTTTGTAGTCGAAGTCTTTTCCCTTGGGCTTCATCATCCAGACTTTGCCGGCTTCGTCGCCGGAAACGAGAATCCACGGGCGCTTGCCGGGCTTGTCTTGTTTTTCCTTGGGGTAGAAGGAGATGGCGTGGCCCGGTGCCATGCGCATGCCGGTGGCGCCCTCAGGGGTCGGTTGGGGAAGAATATTGTCGAGCAAAACGCGGACCGTCCAGTCCTCGCCGAAGACATCCCCGCTCTGGGGGCAACACTGCGTAGACCTGTCCGGCCACTCCGGGGGAGGAGGTGCAGTTGAATTGATGGTTGGTGGCGAGCACTTCCATTTTGCCGTCACCGTTGAGATCGGCGATCTCAACGGCAAAGGGGAAGCCCTGGCTTTCGCTGATCACTTTAACACGAGGAAGCGTGTATGGGCTGGATGCGCTGACTTGGGCCCAGGAACCTCGAAAGGGCGCGCCATAGATCGCAATTTTGCCCTTGGTGGGCTGGGGCCTCGTGGGATCATCCCCGGAAAAGAAATGGGTGGCCACGATCTCGGGGACATCGTCTCCATCAAAGTCGTGCATAGCCAGGTGAATGTCCGGACCCATGAAGCCGGCAAACATGCCGCCGTAGAGAACCACTTCCTCCCAGGGCTTGTCTGCCTCGAGGCCCTCGCCAGGGTTGCGGAAATAGACGAGCTCGGAAAAGGGCGGCACGACGGTAGGTGGCGTCGTCGATGTGATCAGCTTGAATCCACTGCGCACCGTGACGATATCCTTGAGACCATCGCCATCCATGTCATAAAAGAGCGCCTCGTGATAAAAGCGCGGTGTGTTCAGAGGATGGTTTGGTCGATAGCTGGGGTCCAGAGTCCCTTCGTGTACGAGGAACTCCTCCCGAGTCGGTGATTCCAGATTGATGATGGTCAGGCGTCCGGCTGTCGGAACGGGATGGAATCCCTGGGGCACAATAACAGCCTCGAAGGGAAGTACGCCGTCAGGAATCCGAACGGCTTGGTTGGGCCAGGTGGTCGCTGGCATCCACGAATTAAGATCGGTCAGCTTTTCATAATTGGTTTCAAAGTCGAATTGCCCAGGATCCAAATCGTCGACGTACATGATGCGGCCGACCTGGTCCGCGGCAAAGGGTGGAAAGTTGGGTACGTACACCCCGGCGTGGGGGTTGAGAGAAAAAGTGGTGTTGTAGAAACTCGAAATAGTGAGACCGTCGGCTTTTCCCCCGTCAGGGGTATTGTATTGATCCACATGTAAGAAAGCTGGGTTGATGTCCAGCTCGATGACGCCTTTGTGATAGACTTTGGGACAGAAATCATGTTCCGCCAAAGCCGGATTCGCAGATAATGCGATAATCGTTAACGCAAGAAACCAAGTAGCTTTTTTCATTTCACCTTCTCCTGTTTTGATTGGTTTAAGTAGCCGTGGAAAGACCCCATTTTTATTGTTTGACAAAGTACACATTTGTTCTAAAAACCAAATGAATGCTCGGTCAAAAGCAACGCCATTTTTCCGCGATAGACCCAATAGATCTTCTACAAGAATTCCATGTTTTTGAAAACCCAAAAAGCAACTATTTTTCAAGAGCTACACTCAGGTTGAAAAAACTGCTGAATCCAAGAACGCCACCATGCTTGAACTCGGCAATTGGTTGTGTCCGCTCCAAGGACAGCTTGTCAGGTATTACGCGCTTGGGTGGCGTTTGGTGCCGGTGGCGCTTACGTCGCTTTGGGATGGGAGCGTTCGGGGAGAGGCTTGTCCTCAGCCAGCGGTGGGGCGCTTGAACTCGGGGGTGTGCACCGGGACGGGGTCGCCTTTGAAGGTCAGGGCGCCCACGGGGCAGTTCTCGACGATCTTGTCGAGGCCGTCGGCCTTGATGAGCGCCAGAGCGCGGCCGAGGGCCGGTTTGATGCGGGAGGTGAAGCCTCTCCCGGTGAAGCCCATGGCGTGGTTGCCGAGGATATCGTCGGTGATCCGCACGCAGGTGCCGCAGTTGATGCACTTGTTGGACTCGTACACGATGCGGTCGTGGCTGTCGTCCAGGTCGAAGTCCCGGGTGTCGCCGGCGTACTGCTCTTGGTTTGCGCCGAATGACCCCGCATAGGTGCGCAGGCGGCACTCGTGGGCGTCGCGGCAGCCGCACTCCATGCAGCGCTTCGCCTCTTCGAGCACCTGCGCGGCGGCAAAGCCGGTCTCGACCTCGTCGAAGGTCTTGATCCGCTCCTTGGGATCCCGGTGGGGCATGGGAACCCGAGTGTGTCTCTCGAACTTCTCGTAGACCGGTTTCGGCACGCTGTCGAGTTTGCCCATGGTGTGGTTGTACGGTTTGACATCCCCGACCACCTTGCGACCGAGCACGTACTGGTCGATGGAGATGGCGGCTCTGCGCCCCGCGGCCACCGCCGTGACGGCGATATCTGCGCCCGTGACGCCGTCGCCGCCCGCGAAGACATCTTCGAAGTTGGTCGCTCCGGTGTGCTCGTCGGCGAGGAGCGAGCCCCAGCGGGTCTGATCGATGCCCGGGCACATGGAGGCGTCCACGCCCTGGCCGATGGCGGCGATGGCGTTGTCCACGACGCGCACGTGCTCGCTGCCTTCGATAGGGACGGGGCGGCGCCGACCAGAGGCGTCGGGTTCGCCGAGCTCCATGCGGATGCAGGTGACGTTCAAGGTGCCGTCGGCGTTCTTCTCGATCTGGGTGGGGGCGGCGAGGAGGTCGAGCTTTATGCCCTCTTCTTCGGCGGCGACGATCTCTTCTTCCCACGCCGGCATCTCGGCGCGGGTGCGCCGGTAGAGGATGGAGACCTCGTCGGCGCCCAGGCGCACCGCGGTGCGGGCGGCGTCGATGGCGGTGTTGCCGCCGCCGACCACCATGACATTTTTGCCGATCTTGAACGACTCGTCTCTCGAGACGGCGCCCAAAAATCCGATTCCGGTGAGCACGCCGTCGGTGTCCTCGCCCTCGACCCGCATCGCCGAAGCTTTTTGAGCGCCGATGCCCAGGTAGACCGCGTCGTAGTCCCGGCGCAGCTCGTCGAGGGTGACGTCCTTGCCCAGGGCGGTGTTGTAGCGAAACTCGGCGCCGAGCTTCTCGATGACCGAGACCTCGCGCTCGATGACGTCCCGGGGCAGGCGGTAGCTCGGGATGCCGTAGCGCACCATGCCGCCGGCCTTTTCGTGGGCGTCGATGACGGTGCACTGGTGACCGAGGATCTGGAGGTAGTACGCCGCCGTGAGCCCGGACGGGCCGGCGCCCACGATGGCGATCTTCTTGCCGCTGGAGGGCTGGCGCGCGGGGATGTAGGCGTCGCCGGCCGCGGCCACGGAGTCTTCCGCGTACCTTTTGAGGTGGCAGATGGCGATCGGTTTTTCCACGAGCTGCCTGCGGCAGGCCTCTTCGCATGGACGGGTACACACGCGGCCCAAGATGGAGGGCAGCGGCATGTTGTGGCGGATGAGCTCCAGAGCCTGCCGATCTTTCCCTTCGGCCAGAAGCGAGATGTATCCGGGGATGTCGATGCCCGCGGGGCACGCTGTCATGCACGGCCCGAGGCAGTCGCCGAGGTGATCCGACAACAGCAGCTCCACGCAGGTGCGCCGGGCCTTTTCGACCCGGGCGGTCTCGGTCTTGACGACCATGCCATCGGCGACGGCGGTGGAGCACGACGGGATGAGATTCCCCCTGCCCTCGACCTCCACGACGCAGACGAAGCACGACGCGAACGGCTCGAGCTCATCGTTGTGACAAAATGTGGGAATGAAGACGCCTTGTTTCTTGGCGGCCTCGAGAATCGTCGTCCCCTTGGGAACTTCAACGACTTTTCCGTCAAGTGTAATTTTGATGGTTTCCAATGTTCGGCCCCTTCTCCTCACAAAACGACCACGGCGTCGAACTTGCACACGTCGCGGCAGACGCCGCACTTGATGCAATCCTCTTGGTCGATGACGTGCAGTTGTTTCTTTTCACCCGAGATCGCGTCGACCGGGCATTGCCTGCCGCAGACCATGCAGCCGGTGCAGGCGTCGGTGATCTCGTACTTCGATAGGTTGCGGCATTTTCCGGCGCGGCACTTCTTGTTCACGATGTGCTCTTCGTACTCCTCGCGGAAGTAGCGCAAGGTGGTGAGCACCGGATTCGGGGCGGTCTGACCCAGCCCGCACAGGCTGGTGTCCTTGACCTGGTGGGCCAGATCCTCGAGCTTGTCGAGGTCTTCCATTTTGCCTTCGCCTTCGGTGACGCGCTCGAGGATCTCGAGCATCCGCTTGGTCCCGACCCGGCAGAAGGTGCACTTGCCGCAGGACTCCAGGTAGGTGAAGTTGAGGAAGTAGCGGGCCACGTCCACCATGCATGTGGTGTCGTCCATGACCACCATGCCGCCCGAGCCCATGATGGCGCCGGTGCGATTGACTTCGTCATAGTCGATCTTGGTGTCAAAGAGCCCCGCTGGTACGCAGCCGCCCGAGGGGCCGCCGAGCTGGACGGCCTTGACCTTGCGCTTGGTGCCGGTGCCGCCGCCGATCTCGGTGATGATCTCCTTGAGGCTGATGCCCATGGGCACCTCCACGAGGCCACCGCGCTTAATCTTGCCGGCCAGAGCGAACACCTTGGAGCCCTTGGATTTTTCGGTCCCGCGCCCGGCGAAGGCCGCCGCGCCGTTGCGGATGATCCACGGCACGTTGGCCCAGGTCTCCACGTTGTTGATGGTGGTGGGCTTGCCGAAGAGCCCGGACTGGGCCGGGAACGGTGGCCGGGGCCGGGGCATGCCGCGCTTGCCCTCGATGGAGGCCAAGAGGGCGGTCTCTTCGCCGCACACGAAAGCGCCGGCGCCTTCTTTGATGTGGACGTGGAAAGAGAATCCCTTGCCGAGAACCTTGTCGCCCAGGTAGCCGCGATCCTCGGCCTGGGCGATCGCTTTTTTGAGCCGCCGGATCGCGAGGGGATATTCGGCCCGGCAGTAGATGTACGCCTCGTCCGCTCCGGTGGCGAAGGCGCCGATGGCCATGCCCTCGAGGACGGCGTGGGGGTCGGACTCGAGCACGGTGCGGTCCATGAACGCGCCGGGGTCGCCCTCGTCGGCGTTGCAGACGACGTAGCGCTTGTCGGCCTCCGCGTTCCGGCAGGTCTCCCACTTGCGCCCGGCCGGGAAGCCGCCGCCGCCGCGCCCGCGCAGGTTGGCCTTTTTCACCTCGTCCAGCACCTTGTCGCCGCCCATCTCCAGGGCCTTGGCGAGTCCGCCGTAGCCCCCTTGGGAGATGTAGTCGTCGATGGAGCTGGGATCGATGTGGCCGTTCTTGCCCAAGATGAGGCGATTTTGGTGCTTGTAGAACGGGATGTCCTGCTCGTGTTTGTATCGCTGCCCCGTGGTGGGCTCGTCGTACAGGAGATCTTCGGAAATCTCGCCGTTTTTGAGCGTCTTCTCGACCACGTCCGGGACGTTTTCGGGCTTGACGCGCTGGTACAGGACGCCCTCCGGTTGGACGACCACCAGGGTCCCGCGCTCGCAGAAACCGTGACAGCCGGTCGCGCGGATGCGGATATCTTTGTCGAGTCCAGTTTTTTTGAGCTCTTCGGTAAAAGCCGCGACCACTTTATCGGCACCGTAGGCCTTGCACCCGGTCCCGGTACAGATCGCGACGAACTTCTCGTCGGCCGGACGGCCTCTGAGGAGCTTTTCGCGGTGAGCACTCAGCTCCTTGATGTTTGCAATCCTCGCCATCTCACTCGCCTCCTTCCGCTTTCTTCATCTTGCCCACGACCTTTGAGAGACTGTTCGAGGTCATGTTGCCATGGTACTCGCCGTCGATGATCACCAGCGGACCGAGGGCGCAAGCGCCGACACAGTTGACCTCTTCGATGGTGAAGCTGAGGTCTTCGGCGGTCTGGCCCGACTTGAGCTTCAGATCCCGCTCGAGCTGATCCACGAGCTTGGGAGCTCCGCGCACGTGGCACGCCGTGCCCATGCAGACCGTGCAGATGTGCTTGCCCCGGGGGTTGAGATGAAACGACTCGAAAAACGTCGCCATCTGATAAACATGCGTCATCGGAATGTCGAGGCGCTCGGAGATCTGCTTCATCGCGTCGCGCGGAAGATATCTAAGCTCATCTTGCACATCTTGCATGATGGCCAAAAGAGAAGAAGCGTCCGCGTCATATCGATCAATGATTTGGTCGACTTTGCCCTTTTCCATTTACTTTTCCTCCTGGTTCGCGCGCGCCTTGGCCTGGAGCGCCCGGTACTCTGCGTGCAGCCGGGCTTCGACGATGTCGATGGTCTCGTCTGTCATGTGACGGAACCTCCCCTGCGGCTTGAGGTAGTCCCGCAGTGGCCTAAACTCATCGACGGGCTCGTTGATGGTGTACTTCCCGTTCTCGACTTCGTAGAGCGGGAAGGCACCAGTCTCTACGGCCAACCGACCGATCTGCACGGCCAGGTCGGGGCGCATGCGCCAACCGGTGGGGCAGCAAGAGTACGCGTGGAGGTAGGCCGGCCCAGGAGTTTCGGCGGCCTTGCGCACCTTGCGATGCAGATCGAAAGGATAGCTCGGGTTGATCGTCGCCATGTACGGGATGTTGTGGGCGACCATGATCTCCGGCACGTTCTTCTTCCAGGTCTGCTGTCCGATGCTCTGGCGTCCCGAGGGGCTGGTGGTGGTGGACGCGCCGAGCGGGGTCGAGCTGGAGCGCTGAATACCCGTGTTCATATAAGCTTCGTTGTCGTAGCAGACATAGATCATGTCGTGGCCGCGCTCCATGGCGCCCGAGACGAACTGCAGACCGATATCGGCCGTGGCGCCGTCGCCGCCGTAGGCCACGATGTTGATCTTGCGCTCGGGATAACGCCCCTTGCGCATCAGGGCCTTGTATCCAGCCTCGATGCCCGAAGCCACCGACGCCGAGTTCTCGAAGGCGATGTGGATCCAGGGCAGCTTCCAGGCGCTCTCCGGGTATGGCGAGGAGATGATCTCCATGCATCCAGTGGCCGAAGCGACGATCGTGTTGCGACCGAGCGCCTTGTGCACGAGGCGCATGGCCAAGACCTCGGCGCACCCCTGACACGCGCGGTGCCCGGTCGCTACGAAATCTTCTTTGGGCAGAAGTCGGGCCGCGTAAACATTAAACTTCTCCATAATGCCCTCCTCTCACCTGAACCAGCTCAAACGGGGGCACGGGCGCGCCGCCCTTAACCGCTACTGATGTCTCATACATCTTGTCGAAATCCTCGAATTCTATGTCGCGACCGCCCAGTCCGGCGACACACTCGACCACCGGAACTCGTTTCTCGTCGCCGTAGAGCATGTACTTGATTTCCTGTGCAACCGGACCACCGGCGCCGCCCGGCGAGAAGTGCCTGTCGATGACCGTGAGGACCTTGGCGTTTGCGATGGCCTTTTTGAAATCCTGCGTGGGCAGCGGGCGCCACATGCGGAACCGCACGAGGCCCACCTTCTCGCCCTGGGCGCGCTTTGCGTCGATCCAGGACATCGCCGTCTCCGAGATCGATCCCATGGTCACCAAGAGCACCTCGGCGTCCTCGCTTTTGTAGGTCTCGACGGGCCGGTAACGCCGGCCGAACTTCTCGCCGAACTCGTCGAAGGCCTCGACGATCGGGCCGTAGGAATTTCTCAGCGCGGCCTCGCCGGCCATCTTGGCTTCGGTGTAGACCGTGGGCATTCCCACGGGGCCGATGGAGATTGGGTTATCGATATCGAGACGCTGCGCCGGCTCGAACGGGGGCAGGTACTCCTTGACCATCTCCCGAGTCGGCAGCTCGATGGGTTCGATCATGTGGCTCAAGATGAACCCGTCGAAGTTGACCATCACCGGCAGCACGACCCGCTTGTCCTCGGAGATCTTGTGCGCCTGGATGACCAGGTCCACGGCCTCTTGACCGTTCTCGGCGAAGAGCTGAACCCAGCCGACATCCCGCTCGGTCATGACATCCGAGTGGTCATTCCAGATGTTGATGGGACCCGACAGCGCGCGGTTGGCCACCACCATCACCATGGGCAACCGGCAGCTCGAGGCGATGAACAGGATCTCGTGCATGAGCGCGAGACCTTGACTCGCGGTGGCCGTAAAGGTTCGCGCGCCGGCGGCTGCAGAGCCGCAGCAGGCGCTCATGGCCGCGTGCTCCGATTCCACCGGCACGAACTCGGCGTCGAGCTCGCCATCGGCCACGAGCTCGGAGAGATGCTCGACAACGTGGGTTTGCGGCGTGATGGGATAGGCCGCGACGACATCGACATCGCAGACCGAGGCGGCCTCGGCGATGGCGATGGATACTTCCATTCCTTTTCGTTCGGCCATTACTCCTGCTCCTCCTCCATGGCTATGCAGCCGGTCCAACACTCGGCGGGGCAGATGCCGCAGCCTTTACAAAATTCCATGTCGGCTTCGGGGTACCCGTCTTGGCGCATGGTGATGCACCCCTCGGGGCAAAAAATCATGCACACGCCACACTT
>JAABTR010000411.1 GCA_011389755.1 Deltaproteobacteria bacterium
TGGCGCAGAGCTGGAGGATGTTGCCTTGGACCTCCGCCTCACCGTGCATGGAGGTCAGCTCTCCATCTTTTTCGCGGCCGATGTAATAGACGTTGAAATCGACGCGATCGCCCATTTTTTCAATGACCGGCGTGACGGCTTCCACGACCTTCACCCCGAAGGGGCATTTGGACATGATGTGAAAGTCCAAGCCGACCTTGGGCCCAGCCTCGCCTGTCGCTCCGTCTTCCGTTGCTTCCTGGTCCTTTTTCGGCCCACATCCCAGCGCGAGAGCCAGAGCCGTGGTCAGGGCCAACAGCTTGATTGTGTTCTTCATACTCTTTGTTCCTCCTACTGTGCGATGCCGGGTCAGCACCGACTCGTTCAATGGCCTGCTTGGTCTTAATTTTTTATTACTACCAAATTATTTTGTCTTTAGCTGCAATTAAAACTGGCTGTCAAGGGCGGGCGCGTCACTTCGGAGTTCTTCGCAAGGCATATTTTTTCACAAAGGGCAGCATCCGCCTGTTTTAAGCCGGGCCGGGCGCTCTCCAGGAGGGGGTGGCGCCGCTCAGCTCCCAAATTCCCGTTTCGATGGCGATGAAGAGCGCCTTGGCCAGCGACACGCGGGCGGCTTCGTCGAGATCGTCTCGGAGACGGGTCGCGATCGAGAACGGTGGCTCTTCCCGCTGGATGGGCGCGTTCAAGGCTGCGGGGAGCGAAAGGTCGCCCAGGATTCGAGCAAAGAGGCGCCCCCTCCGGATGGTGGCGACGCGGACACTGCGCAAGACCGCGTCGCTGTCCAGGGTCGCCAGCTTGCTGATGAGCCGCTCTCGCATTGTCGTGAAGGGCTCGAGTTGAATCTCGAGGACGTCGGTTCGACACGCGGTTCCATCATAGTATTCATAGCTCCCTCGGTGCCAATCGAGGAGGTCGTCGTATCGGGTTCGGATTTGTTGTGAGATGTATTTGAACAGATCCACCGCCGAGAGCATGCCCAGGGCGATGAGGGTGTCTCCCAGGTGACCGCTGAATTTGGGGAGCAACGCGAGCGCGATCTCGAGCTCGGCCCTATCTATCGCGTTGTGTTGGACGAGGAACTCCCCCAGGAGCTCCTTGGGCTCATTCGAGGTCACGTAGACGATGCGCCCGTCGCGGAAATAAATCTCCTTGCGAGAAGTTCGGTGACGGCAGGTGAGCATGCCGGTCGCCTTGGATGATGCGAGCTCGAGGATGATCCGCGACGGTGGGTGAACGTGCAAGGCGCCGCGCTTGTCTGGGGGCCTCGTGTTTGCGTCGATGGTCGGCGTGTATGCGGGCAGGTGCCTGGCGAGCTCGGGAAAGGAGCAGGCTTGTCCCAAGGGGCCACTGCCCGCGGAGATGAGGGTCGTCGGCCCGATGCGATCCGAACAGATGAGCTCGATGATATGCGCATAGGAGGTCGGTCCGATGGTCTGCCCGTCCTCCAACCGGGCGGTGTAGCGCCACTCTTGAATAAAGGGGGTGCTCTGCCGGGTCACCGGCGTGTGCTCGGATTCTTCGGATTCATAAGCCGTCGCCCGCAGCTGGGCCGTCATCGGTCCCGCATCACAGGTCGGCGTCGTGCGCGGCGGCGCGGGCGGCGGAGCCGGAGAGGTGACCGGTTGCGTCTGCGGGGCCGCAACGGTGACCGGGGTCGGAGGAGTCAAGCTGTTGCGCTCGATGACATTGACCGCTTCCGAGACGTAGACGGCGAGCTCCGCGGACGAGGAGAGACGGTTTTGCATCTCCATGTACACCTGCAGGGCCTCTCGAAACTCCCGCGCGTCCGAGAATCTGTCCTCGGGGCTGAGCGCCAGGGCGTTGTGCAGAATCTGGAGGAGCCCGGGTTCCACCCGATCGGTGTTTTCGTCGAGGGTGTCGAGCCGCCCCTCCTGGATTTCCAGCATCACGCTCAGTTGGCTGGCGCCGGTGAACATCTTTTTGCCGATGAGCAGCTCCGCGAGGACCACCCCCACCGAGAAGATGTCGGCCCGCTGATCGAGCTGTTTGCCCTCGATGAGCTCGGGGGCGATATAGCCGAACTTGCCCTTGGGGATCATGGTGACTTGCCGGTACCGGTGCGAGTCGATGTGGGCGATACCGAAGTCGCCGAGCTTTACCTCGCCCCGGGTGGACAGGTAGATGTTGGTCGGAGACAGATCGCGATGCACCACGCGCAGCGGTTTGCCGTTGACATCCCGCAGGCCGTGGACGTACTCGAGCGCGCGGAGCACCTGGGAGACGATGAGGACGGCCACCGCCGCGTGATCCTTGCCCCAAGGATACAGGCAGCGCGCGAAACGCCAGCAGTCGAGGCCTTCGACGAACTCCATGGCCATGAAAAGGCGACCCTCGTGCTCTCCGAAGTCGAAGACGCGCACGATGTTGGCGTGGTCCATTTGGGCTGCGAGCTGGGCTTCGTTCACGAACATCGCCAGAAATTGAGGATCATCGGCCAGCTTGGGCAGGATGCACTTGAGGACCACCGGCCCGGACTCCGGCTCGGCGATCCTCTGACCGAGGAACACCTCGGCCATGCCGCCGTGGGCGAGCTTCTTGACGAGGCGGTAGTTACCGAAAGGGATGTTTGTCGGTTCTCTGGAAACGGGATTTAGCACGTTCGTCATACCTTTCGACCGTTTCTAAATATATCGGCTTTTTAAAGCCCGTGATCCTTTAAGAGGGCTTTTCTTTTTCGAAGAAGTTTAACATATTTGGTTCAAAGCGCTTTTTTTGGGCCAAAGACCTGTCATTAACCGAAATGTAGGTGGCGTGATGATCGATTCGCTCGAATCCAAGTTTCCAGAGGCGGTGGTGCAGATTTGTCGCACCCTTCGTGTGGCCGGAGACAGAGGATTTGTCGTGGGGGGCGCCGTGCGGGACGCCCTGCGCGGTGCTGACATCACAGATTTCGATTTAGCGACCACCGCGACGCCGGACAGGATGATCGAGCTGTTTCCCAAAGTGATCCCCACGGGGATCAAGCACGGCACGGTGACCGTCATGTCCGCGGGCCGCGGCTACGAAGTGACCACCTTGCGCGGTGAAGCCGACTACTCAGACGGCCGCCATCCGGACAGCGTCATTTTCATAGACGACGTCGAAGCCGATCTGGCGCGCAGGGACTTCACGATCAACGCCATGGCCTGGGATCCCCTCGAGAGCTGCCTGCACGACCCCTTTGGAGGTCAAGGCGACCTGAGTGAAAAGCTGATACGGGCGGTCGGGGACCCCCGGCGTCGCTTTGACGAGGACGGCCTGCGGCTGATGCGGGCCGCACGGTTCGCCGCGGTCTTGGGGTTTCGCGTCCACGAGGAGACTCTGCGCGCGATGCCGGAGGCCGCGGCTCGCCTCGACGATGTCTCCGCAGAGCGCAAGCGCGACGAGCTGTTCAAGCTTCTTTTGTCGCGACGTCCATCGGTGGGGCTCGAGATCCTCAAGCGAGGTGGGCTGGCCCAGCGGGTCGACCCGTGTTTTGCCTCCCTCGTGGAGGACGAGAGGCGCTGGCAGACCCTGCTTCGCCGTGTGGACAGCGCCGGGGCGAAGCTCTCCGTGCGCCTGGCCGCATGTTTTTGCCAGGTCGCGGCGCGCGACCAGGGGCTTGGGGGTGCAAAAAGCGCCGAGATCGCTGCACAATCCTTGCGTCGGCTCAAGTCGGAGAAGAAGCTCGAGAAGGCGGTGGCGCACCTCGTCTCCTATGTCGGATTCGCGTTCGAGCCGCTGCCCAAGGAGCCGGAAATTCGTCGCTTTGTGCGCGACGTGGGGCGCGAGGCCTTCGACGAGGTGATCGATCTGCGGCGCGCGGACATCGAGGCCCGTGGGCAGGGCGGCCGCGCGGTTCTATCCCTGGGGCGGTTCGCAAAAAAAGCGCGCAACGCCGCCGCCGATGCCCCTTTGTATCCGGGCGAGTTGGCTGTCAATGGTGCGACCTTGATGAGCGAGCTCGGCATCCCGCCGGGCCCCGAGCTCGGCGCCCTCATCGCCGACCTGCTGGAAGTGGTCATCGAGCACCCCGAGCTCAACAGCGAGGCGCGTCTTATCGCCAGAGCCGCCGAGCTGCGCGCCGCACACGGGCGCGGCGTTTGACGCTCGCCTTTTGCAGCGGATCGCCGTCACGCGAAAGAAACACGAGGTGAGATGGTCTGGTTTTTTAAAAAAAAGAGACCCGGCGCCGCGCTCGAGCAGCTGGCCGCTACCGGGCTGTGGGACTTCCACAACCACGTCCTGCACGGCGTCGACGATGGAGCCCGAGACCTCGAGCAATCCGTGGCCATGGTCGAGAGGCTCGGCGCGCTGGGGTATCGGCAGCTCGCCGTTTCACCCCATTTCGACGCCCAGCGGGCTCAGCCGAGCGTCGAGACCCAAAGGCCCATCATCGAGCAGATAGAGGCCGCCTTGGGGCGAGAGTTTGCGGGGCCGCGCCTCAGAACCGGGGCCGAGGTGATCTTCGACGACACCCTCGTCGAGGGATGGGAAGACGGCGTCTTCCCCTGCATCGGGGACGCTCGCGACACCTACCTCGTCGAGTTCGCTTTCGGCTCCGGCCGCGTGCCGCGCAGGTTCGAGGACGCGGCGTTTCGCATGAGGGTCAAAGGGGCCACCTTGGTCTTGGCTCACCCCGAGCGGGTCGCGGATTTTCAAAGTGATCCGGGGCTGGTCCGCGTCGCCCGCAGCGCCGGCATGTTGTTTCAGCTCGACGTCATGGCGCTGGTGGGACGCTACGGCGGCAAGGCGAGGCGCCTGGCTTATAGCCTCCTCGAGAAGGGGGAGTATCACTTCGCGTGCAGCGACATCCACCGCCCCCACGATTTGGACACCCTCGAGCAGGCGCTCTCGGCGCTCGCCGATTGGGATATGGACGTCGCCTGCCGTCTGGTCTCCCACAGCCCCCGGGACCTCATCGAGGGGACGTTCGTGTCCGAAGAGTGAGTCCTTTTTTGTGGCGGCTTTTGACTAAAGCGCCTGGTTTTCGGTCAACTCCGTTTTGATCTGTCCCACCCAGCGCACGATCCGCGCGCCGGTCTCATCGGGCTGACTCTCCTCGTCCAAGGCCAGCCCCACGAATCGGTCACCCTCGACGGCGAGAGAGTCGGTGAAGTCGTACCCCCAGGTGGGCCAGCGGCCGATGACGCGGGCGCCGGTCTGCATGACTCTGCGATAGATGACGCCCATGGCGTCGGCAAAGGATTCGGGGTGCCCCTGCTGGTCGCCAAGCCCCACGAGAGCCACCGCGTGTCCCGTCAGCTTCGCGGTCTCGAGCCGGGGCAAAAAGGACTCCCACTGGTCGTCGAGATCTCCAATTCCCCACGTGGGCGCGGCCAGTATCAAAAGAGGGTATTTTTCGAGATCCGACGCTTTGGCAGACAACACGCTGATGACGTCTGGAAAGGGCTCGCCAAACTCTATCTTCAGCCGTTCGGCGATCCGGCGCGTGGCTCCTCGATTTGTCCCATAGAAGATTCCGATGTCGCTCATGGGCCGCTCCTGTTGTGAAACGTCGACATTTGCTTCCATCATAATCACAAGGGGTTGTCGGCGCACCTTCAGTCGGTCTTCGGCAGGACGAGCAGGACTTTGAACGGGCCCTTGGGCATGTCCCGGCGGAAGACGTAGCTGATGCCGTTTTTGATGGTGAGCAGGGCATCGGGAGGCTCGATGAGCGCGGGCGGCGGGGTCTGTCCTCGTATGACCTTGCGATCCTCCCAGTAGCGCCGTTCCCGCGTCTGGGTCATTCCGAGCAGACGCCGGGCAAACTCACGTCGCAAAAACGTGCTCGTCTTGGCGTTGAGCACGGTAACGGATACAGAGCCGGAGGCGTCTTGCATCTTGCGCATGTACAAGGACCGCAGCTCCCAGAAGGTGAGGTTTTTTTTAGGGAAGGACTCGTGGGCGATGATGAGGATGTCCCCCGGGTGCTCAGGTGGCGCCGCCTCATCTTCGGCCCGGGACGAAAAGGCGCACAGGAGTAGCAGCGCCGCGGCCAGGACGGCGACGGCTCTCGTCTCGAGGCGACCTCGGCGGCCTGGTCGCGGGTGGGTAATGTTGCATCGGCTCATGACTCAATTCGTAAGTTTAGCGCGGAGTCAAGGCTCGGCAAGGCTCTAACTTCTGAGTAGGACATAAACGGCTCCGGTGCCGCCGTCGTAGGGGCGCGCGGAGGTGAAGGCGAGGACTTTTTTCCCGATGGAGCCGCGGGTCAGCCAGTTGGCCAGCTTGTTTTTGAGGACCGGGATGTTGTCCTTGGAGCCCAGGCCGCGACCGTGGACGATGAGGACGCAGCGCTTGTTTTCTTCGTAGGATCTGCGGATGAACGCGGCGACCTGTTCGCGGGCCTCGGCGCGATTGCAGCCGTGCAGGTCGATGTGGCCCTGGATCGCGTACTCACCGCGCCTGAGCTTGCGCAGGACGCGGCGGTCGAAGCCCGCCACGGCAGCTTGAATGAACTCGTCGGTGTCGGCGAAGTCGAAGGGCTGGACGCCGTGGACGAGCTCGTCGAGCTGCTTCATCACCAGCGCCTCTTCATCCTCGCAAAGGAGCAGCGGCTTGGCCTTGGGCTCGCGACCCACGCGTGCCCGGTCGGTGGAGAGCTCTTCCACATCGGCCATCGCGCGGTCGTAGAAGCTGTCGTCGTCCATGGGCGGCGCACCGGTGCTCGAGGGCTCCTGGATTTTTTCGGGCCTCTTTTTGGGTGAGGGGCCCGGCGAGGCCGACTTTTTGTCGAGCCCGGCAAAAGGGCGGTTGGCAAAGGTTCGCTCTTCGCCTGTGTCGGGCGTGCCCTGACCCCCTTTTTTTTTCTTGCGTCGCTTCACTTGCGTTCGTTGATCCTTAAAGCGGATGATACGGCGCGTCTTTACGATATTAAAGTCTAGAGTGACGAGAGCCGAAACGCCAGAGGTGAACGATGGGGCTTCTAGGTAGACTTTTCACGACCTTCTTGGTCCTTGGGCTGAGCGCGGCGTGTGCCCGAGCGAGCGGACCGGGGAAGCTCCGCGAGCCGGTCGCCCTCTCGACTGCGGGACCCAAGCCCGACGCCGCCTCGCGACCACCTGATCGGGCGGGGACCAAGGCGTTCATCTGGAAGGCGACGCGAGCCGGCGAGCAAACAAAGACCGTGTACCTGGTGGGCTCGGTCCACGTGGGGCGCTCTGATTGGTATCCGCTCGACCCGGTCTTCCACCGCGCCTACGAGGAGAGCGAGGCCCTCGTCGTGGAGGTGGACCTGACCCAGACCGATCCCGCTCAGATGCAGGCCATCCTCGCCGAGTATGCCGTGCTCGAGGGGGGAAAGACCCTACGAGACGTGCTTTCCGAGCCGACGTGGCAAAGGCTCACGGCTTATTGCCGCGAAAAGCGCATGAACTTAGAGGCCCTTGAGCTTTTGGAGCCTTGGTTCTTGAGCATGACGATCGTTTTGGCGCGGTACGCCGAGCAGGGTTACACGCAGCCCGGGATCGACGCTCATTTTTTGTCCCTGGGCGACAAGACGGTGTTGGCCTTGGAGAGCCTTCGGTACCAGCTCGAGCTGTTCGACAATTTCGAGCCCGAGATCCAGGAATTGCTCCTTCTCGACGCCATGGAGGGTCATCTGCAGACAGGCGGCGACCTGGGCGGTCTGGCCCAGGCCTGGAGCGAAGGAGACGCGGGCGCCATCGCCCGGATGCTTGAGGTGGAGGAGGAAGATCCCAAGCTCGCGCCGCTGCGGGAAAAGCTGATCGATGAGCGCAATCGCAACATGGGCGCGGGCATCGAGAAGATACTCGAGACGCGCGACACCGTGTTGGTGGTGGTGGGCGCCGGGCACGTCGTGGGGCGCGGGGGGCTCGTGGATCTCCTCGGTCGGCGGGGCTTCGAGGTGGTTCAGCTCAGGCGGGTGGGATCGAGGTAGGAGCCATTTTTTTTGGAGCTGTTTCGGGGCGAGGGGAGTTCGAAGTGAAGCGTTTTCGATTGAAAAGCGGGTCCGATGCGACCTATTCTGGCTCATCATGAAGAAAGACCAAACGCGCAAAAGCGGGCCTCGGTCTCGGTTGGCAGGCGCTTACGCGGCGGCCGCGGTCGTGGGGGCGGTGCTCGGTCTCGGCGCGGCCCCGGGTAACGATACAGAAGCCGCTAAACCGAGCGAGGAGCCCCCGGTGGGGTTCGAGCCCTCGTCAGAGCCCGACAGCGACACCGCGCTTCCCCCGTGGAGGGGGCTGCCCGAGCCGGACGCGGCAGGGGGCGCGGGCGAGGTCGTCGTGGTGGTGGAGATAGAGGACATCATCGACATGGGGGTCTCCGCCTTTGTCGAAAGAGCCATAGGCGACCACCCGGACGCGGCGGCTCTCATCCTCGACATCAACACGCCGGGGGGGCGGGTGGACGCGGCCACCAAGATCCGCGACGCCATAATGAATGCGCCTAAATCGATGCGAACCGTGGCGTTTATCAACCCCCGAGCCATCTCCGCGGGCGCGTTCATCTCCTTTGCGTGCGATCTCATCTTCATCGAC
>JAABTR010000072.1 GCA_011389755.1 Deltaproteobacteria bacterium
TGGGCCGTCGCCATTCCGATGGTTGGAGGAGCCGCCACGCAGGCGACGGTGCCGGCGGCGCTCGTGTAGTCGCCGTCCAGGAGACCGCCTTTGAGCACGTGGTACTCTGCGCCGGTCTTGCGCAGGGCGGGCTTGCCCGTGGTGGCGTCGTAACCTGCTGCGAACGCGCAGGCGTATCCGCCGCAGGGCGAGAGCGCGGCGTCCGAGGCGAGGTAGAGGGTGCCTTCTCGGGCTGCGACTCGGTGGATGCCCGCGTCGAAGATGGCGTCGTCCTGGTTGTCGGCGTAGCCGGCTTCGATATCGCCGCCTTCGAGATCGGTGACGTTGGCGTACCAAAAGCCCGGATCGGCTTTGGCCGTGGTCGCTGCCACGTTCGCGACCCACAGATAGCCGTTGCCGCCGAACTCGTGGTAGTAGCCTCGGCAGGGGAAGTCTTGGCCCGCTCCGGAAAAGGAGACCACGTTGCGGCTCACCTGCTCGCCGGTTTTGGGGTTGAAGGCGACCGCGAAGCCGGCGCGGTCGGTGGTACCGCTTAAGTAAAGCAAGAACACGCTGCCTTTGGGGCCCTTTGTCATGCCGCAAACCTGGCCGTTTACCGCCTCGCCCGCCGCATCGACCATGGTGAAGTCGTAGGTGTCGACGCCGCCGAAGGAGCTGGCTTTTTTGACGGAGTAGGCGCTCAGATCGATGACGCGCGCGCCGCCGTCCACCGCCGTCACGACGATGCCGTCCTCGGCGCCGGGGTGGGGCGAGATGTCCCTTTGGTGGTAGTGCTCGAGAGGCAGGCGCATGCCCAAGCCGCCGACGCTTGTGGTGTTAATGTTGATCGTGTGGTCCTCGACGAGGGTCACATCCATGGCTTTTGCAGCTGGATTGTGGCCCGAGGAGGGGTGGTCCGTGGGGGCGGCGAGCGCGAGGTCTGCCTCGGAGATGAGGCCGCCCCAGTCTTTTTCTTTGGTGGGGAAAGCATCATCCCATCCGAACCCCATGCTCCTCGAGTCGCCCGAGTCGTAGAACACCATGAGCTTCCAGGCGCCGGCGGGCAGGCCGTCGACGACGATCTCCGGCCCCCATGAATTGCCTATCGTGTTGGAATCTTGCATATCGTCTGCGGTGACCTCTCGCACCAGGGCGGGTGACTCGCAGGTGGGGTCGGTGGTCTGACACAGCATGAGCACGAATGTGCCGCCGGTGTCATAACCGGGGATCGACAGCCTCCACGAAGCGGGAAACTGGAGCTTGGCGTAGCTGCCGAATACCGGCTCGAACGTCACCGACGCCGATCCTTCCGTGTCCAGGTCGGTCTGGGTCGCAGTGGCGCTCTGCGTGTCCTCGGGCTCGCCAGTCCCAGTCCCAGTCCCTGTGTCGATGCCGGTGTCGCCGGTGTCTGACCCGGGTGTTTCGGAATCGACGCCGGTGTCGGTGGCGTCCCCTGTCCCCGTGTCGCCAGTGCCCGGTTCGACGGTCTCGGAGTCGACACCTGTCTCGGTGGAGGAAGCGCTCTCTGTGTCGATGCCGGTGTCGCCGGTGTCGCGCCCTTGGGAATCGGAGAGGGTCTCCGTGTCATCCAGGTGCTCGGTGGCATCCGTTTCGCCGTCCATAGATTCGGTGTCAGCGCCCTCGTCGCTCGAGGCGTTTTCCGTAGATTGGTCGCTGTTTTGGAAGGTGGAGTCCTCTTCAGAGGCACATCCCATCGCGCTCGCGAACACTAAGAAACCCGCCAATACCGCTTCGAAATGTAAAAGCCTGCTCATGGCACTGTCCTCCTGGTTTTCCGGCGAATCGGTCCCGGACAAAACAAGGATTTGCCCATTCTCATGGGACGCAAAAAAATATGGGGGCAGGGGGCCGGTCCGCCGGACCGATGAGCTGCCGGCCGTCCTCGAAAAGGCGACTATTTGCGGACGCCGCTTCGCTGAAAAGCCGCTATCATCCCCGCGACGCAAATAGACGCCGCTACCAAGTAGCGCCAGTTGTCTTGGGGAGCATCGTCGATGAATTTCCACGCCAAGTCAGCGGTGATGAGTCCGAAAGACGCCCAAAGATAGATTTTGGTCGCGCGACCCACATGGGCGGTGAGCCGACCCTTCAACAAGAGACCGATCCCCGGGACGATTAACCACAGGTTTGTCAGCGGAGAAAGCAGATGGTTCTCGTTGAAGTGTGTGTCCGTGTGGGCCGTCGTTTGTAGAAGCAGCAATAGAGCGCCCAGAATGCCGGTGACGAACCCCCACGCGGTGAGCGCGCATCCGAAGATGCGCCGGGAGGCGGTACGGTCTCCCAGCGCGATGGGCAAGAGCGCCGCCGCGAAGAACACCGCTCCTGCGACGATGAAATACCAGATTTCCCAGGCGTCTTTGTCTCGAAAAGGAGCGCTCCCGAGGGGCCCGAATGTCTCGGTGCGGCGCACCAGGGGGCGCGGCGGATCTTTGAGGGTGGCGCGGGCCAGATCATCGGCCAACGTCGATGGAAGATACTGCTCGTCGAAACGGCTCACCGGCTCGTCGGCTGCCGGGCCGAGCGCGAAGTCGATGGCCGCGGCCCACAAAGGGAAGGGCCCGGTGTAGTGCCGGGTCCATTCTCTATAAGTGCGGACGGCCAGACGGCTCTTGAACTGTGCGCTCAAGGCGCCCCCGGTGACTCGATCGATGAGGTCGCGCACCTTGGTGCTGCAGTTGTTGGTGAAGTGCCGGTACTGATACGTGCGCTTTTCCGGCTGGGTGTGCTCCTCGAGCAGCGCGACCAGCTCTTCGGCCTGCTCGGGGCCAAGGCTCAGCTCTTGCAATGTGCCACCCCGTCCAAAATGCCGGTATCTTTCGAGGGTGCTTTTGTACGTGGAGACGGACAGGCGGTACGTGAGGTCTCCGGCGGCGTAGCGGAGCTTCGCGTCGGGCGCGTCGAAATCGTAGGTGCCGAAGTTGTAGACCTTGCGAGGGCCTGTGCCCGGACGTTCGACGACGAGGGCGGTGTGACCGAACGCGGCGAACAGATCGGCGCCGGGCTCGAAGGTGAGCACGAAGACGGTGTGCCCAGGGGCGGATTTTTTAGGGATCGCCGGGCTGCCAGAGGCCGTGGCTGAGCTCAGCAGAACGCACGCGGTGATTAATCGACTCATGATGTGACGTGCGAACGGGGTGCGGCGAGGCTTGTCTGTGTCGGTCATTGTATTTGGAATATTGGTTCAAAATATGAGGTGTGTCCATGGGGCCTCGAGGGCCTCGCCTCGAGCATCGTCAATCAGTTGTGACCATCGCACAAGGCGTGCTAAGAGTCTGCGTTTGGACCTTTGAAAATCGGGAGGCTGACGATGGCCTTTTTTTGGAAAAAAAACAGCGAGCTCCAGCAGATGCTAGACGACTACTTCGGCCAGTGCGATGCGGCCTTTCGCTGCTTTGGGCAGGCTATGGAGACCTTTTTCAACCACGGGTACGGTGGCGCCTTCGCGGCCGATGCCCAGGCGTGTCATAGGGCCGAGTCCGCCGCCGACGATCTGCGTCGAGACATCGAGATGACCCTGTACGGCAAGGCGCTCTTGCCCGAGTCGCGAGGGGATCTGCTCGGCCTCATCGAGGCGTTTGACACCTTACCCAACATCGTGGAAACCATCGTGTATTCGATGTTGTGTCAAAAGACACCGGTTCCCGAGGAGTTCTTTGAGGACTACCGGGAGCTATTGCAAGTCAATATCGAAGCGTATCACCTGACCCGCAAGGCCGTAGACGCTCTTTTGAGCAATCCCAAGGTGACGCTGTATTCGACGAAGGACGTCGACGAGAAGGAGAGCGAGTCCGATCGCGTTGAGAGGCGCATCATCTCGAGGGCGTTTTCTTCGGAGTACGATACGGGATCCAAGATACTGCTGCGGGATCTCGTCTTGCTCATTGGAGAGATATCGGACCGCGCGGAGAAAACAGCAGATCGCATCGGCATCATCGCCATCAAGAGGCAAGTTTGAAAGCTCGTAGGTGGTATTGATGTGGCAGCTCAGCTCAGGGGTCTTTTTGGGTTGGTCGCTTGGAGCCAACGATGCCTCGAACGTATTCGGCACCGCGGTGGCCTCGCGCATGATCAATTTTTGGACCGCGGCGATCTTGTGCTCGGTCTTTGTGATCATCGGCGCGGTGGTGGGTGGCGAAGAGGGCTTCGAGACCTACAACAATCTGAGCTCTTCAAGCGTCGACGTGGCTTTCATCGTCGCGCTGGCCGCGGCCATCAGTGTCGCCTTGATGAGTTACTGGGGCCTGCCGGTCTCCACGTCTCAGGCGGTGGTGGGCGCCTTGGTGCTCGTGGGGCTCATGAAAAACGATCTAGACACCGGAGCGCTGACCAAGGTGGTGATCTGCTGGTTGGCGACGCCGGTGGGAGCCGCGGTCGCGACCATCGTCCTCTACTATGTCTTCGGCAAGCTGATGAACCTCTTGTCACCGAGTCTTTTTCAATACGATGAGTGGCTGCGGGCCGGGCTCGTCGTGGCGGGAAGCTACGGCGCGTATGCGCTCGGTGCCAACAACGTGGCCAACGTCACAGGGCCGTTCGTGGGCCCTGGGGGCCTCAGTCCGCTGGCCGCATCCATCATCGGCTCGGCGGCGATAGCTTTGGGAGTGCTGACCTATTCGCGGAACGTGATGATGACCGTGGGCAAGAACTTGGTGAAGCTGGACGCCTACACCGCGTTTATCGCCATCCTGGCCGAGGCGGTCACCGTGCACGTCTTCGCGCTCATCGGCGTGCCGGTCTCGACCAGCCAGGCCATCGTCGGAGCCGTCTTGGGGATCGGTCTC
The DNA here is from genome assembly GCA_011389755.1 of Deltaproteobacteria bacterium. Taxonomy (GTDB): domain Bacteria; phylum Myxococcota_A; class Polyangia; order JAAYKL01; family JAAYKL01; genus JAABTR01. Next base: position 4,782 of record JAABTR010000072.1, read on the forward strand.
GTAAAAGGGGTAAGGACCATCAACCGCAGGACGCTGTGGCGGATCGTCTTCGGTTGGATCGGCACGCCCTCCATCTCGGCGGCCATCGCTTTTGCGCTCTGGCAGGCCTTTTCGCTCATTGGCCTCGTGTGACAACCGGGACACCGCTCGTGTCCCGGCAGCGCGCGCCTTTTTTCTCCCCTCGGCTGTGGGACCCTATGCGCCGTTTTTCTTTGTAACGACAATCGCCCCGCTGGGGCACTGCATGGCGACGTGGTACAGAGCGTCGGCTCTCTCGTCGGGCTGCTGGGGCTCTTGGGCGTATCCTTTCTTGCTCCCGGGTTGAAATCGGAAAACAGAGGGCATCTGCTGCACACAAATGCCGGCGCCGCTGCATTTTCTCTGGTCGACGTGGACTTCATACATGACACGGCCTCCTTCATCGGGTGTCGATGACGACCGAAGATAGATACGCAAGTCACATGCCAGCCGGCGTGGTGGATTTTAAAGACCGAGTGTCGCCTTTGGTCTCGCCAGGCAGGAAAAGGCGCGCGTGTGTCCTGGCAAACCGGACTCGGACGAGGCCGCAATTGCAGGTGCGCAGATGGAACGCCCTTTGCTTGCAGTGTCGGCGGTCCCGCCCTGTGAGCTGGTGCCGACCGGGCTTCATCGCCAAAGAGGTTGAGATTGTCGTGAATTCTCGTTTTGAAACGAGCCCCTCGAGAGAGGATCGAGATCTTTGTTCTCGGGCCGCGGTGGTCTGTGGCTTTGCCGCGTTGTGTCTCGCGTGGTCTGGGGCGGGTTGCGCCCAAAGGAGCGCCGAGGTGGACGAGGCGTCTGAGTTCACTCGGCGACCTGTGATCAAAGAGATCGAGATAGACGGAAACGAGCGCTTCTCCGAGGAAGAGATCCTCTCGTACCTGAACATCGGCGAGACCTCCTGGTGGGCGTGGACCGGGCTTACGCCGACCATCTATTACTCCCGGGGATACCTGCGAAAAGATGTGGAGCGCATCGAGGAGCTCTACCGATCTTTCGGATATTACGATGCCCGGGTGATAGGCACGCGGGTTGAACCGCTTGAGCCCGAGTCGACGAAGGACAACGAGGTTCGAATTGTGATCGTCTTGGAGGAGGGGCAGCCGGTCGAGTTCGTGCACGTGGAGCTGTCATGGGCAGGAGCCCCTCCCCGAGACGAGGTGCGAAAGGAAGTCGCCCAGCGGGCCGTGGTGGCCGGTGAGGTCTTGGAGGTCCAAGAGCTCAACCGATCGGTCTCACGGATGACGAACGCGCTCGAGCGGCACGGGCACGCCTTCGCTTCGGTCCGAGAGCGGCCCGTGGTCAGGCCTGCCGAGCACGAGGCGCGGGTGGACTACGACATCGATCCCGGGCCGGTGTGTCGCATCGAAGAGGTGGTCATACGCGGGCTCGAGGGTGTGCCGATGGATCTCGTCTGGGAGGAGATCGATGAGTTCCCAGGGCAAGTGTACAGCCCCCAGCGCATGACACATATCGAAGACCATGTCTACGGCCTGGCGGTCTTTGGCACGGTGACCTCCACCTTCGAGCGGACACAAGGCGAAGGTGGGCCGTGCCGTCTGCGGGTGACGGTCACGGTCTCGGAGAATCCGTTTCAGACCCTCCGGCTCGGTCCGGGCATCGCGGTGGAGCCCAAACGCTGGCAGGGACACGGCTCGGCCCGCTACACCCACACAAACCTCTTTGGTCGCCTGTACCGTCTAAGCATCGACGCCCGAGCCGGCTATGCGGTGCTGCCGACGCCCTGGAATATCAAATCCCACGGCCCCGTTATCCAGTTCAAGCCTCTTGTGACCAAGAAGGGGCTGCTCGAAAAAAACCTGGTCTGGACTGTGCGTCCTTCTTACGAGATGGGCATCGAGCAGGGATATCAGTACTCGACGCCGAGCTTTCGCATCGGCGTCTCCCGTTTTTTTTGGGGATTTTTGCGCGCGGAGACCAGCTACAATCTCATCTACTACGATTTTTTTAACCAGACGCCGGCGTTTCGGCAAGGGCGCACGGTGCTTGGGCGCGACTACAAAGACCCGTTTCTTTTGAGCTATCAAAATCTGGACCTTCGGGTCTACCTCACAGACGACATCCACGATCCTCGCAACGGCGTCATCATCGGCACCCAGACCGACTTAGGTGGCACGGTTTTCGGGGGGCAGTTCGACTACCTCAAAGTGCGCCCCTATGTTAAAGGGTATTGGCAGATCACACGCCGCGTGCAGCTCGCCGGAAGAGTCACGGCTGGGATGGCTCTGCACGTGGGGCCGCCGCTGTCGGTTCCCCTGTTGGAGCGCTACTACCTCGGCGGCGCCAACACGGTGCGAGGGTTTGGTTACCACCGCTTGTCACCTCGCATCGAAAGCTGCGATAGCGAAGGCAGCAACTGCGAGACCATCCCGGTGGGCGGGCTTACGATGTTTCTGCACAACTTCGAGCTGCGAGTCGAAGTTATGAAGAACGTTCTTTTGGCGGCCTTTTTCGACACCGGCGATGTGCGCGAAGGCACACTGCGGTTCGAGCCGGGTCGTCTCAACTACGTGGTGGGACCGGGGCTGCGCTACGACAGCCCAATCGGGAAGCTCAGGCTCGACGTGGGTGTTAGGCTCAACCAGCTGGGCGCATATGCCGGCGACGGCCGCGTGGGCGTGCACTTCAGCCTGGGAGAGGCTTTTTGATATGGATGAGCGGGCACAAAAACCGCAGCGCAAAAAAAGTCAGCTGCGTGCCGTTTCGCGAAAGATCGCCAAAGGGGCGCTCTGGGGTGTCGTCGTCCTCTTGGGCGTGGTCGGGCTTTGTGTGACCGCCCTTTGGTTGTCGCTCTTTTCAAAGACCGCCAGCGCGTTCATCGCGCGGCAGGGGATCGAGCTCTACGACGGGATGGTCCCCGGGCGCATCGAGGTCAAAGAGGTGCAAAACAGCTTCGCCGAGGGGCTGGTGCTTCGCCACGTGGCTCTCTACGATGCCCGGGGCGATCTGCTCGCCTCCATCGACGCGCTGGAGCTGGGGATTCGGCCCTGGCCGCTCCTGAGCGGGCGCGTCATCGTCGAGAAGCTCGGGGTCGAAGGCGCCAATATCCGCGTCCCCAGTGAGACCGATGAGCTGTCCTACGCCGATCTTACCCCCACGAGAGAAGAACCGCCGGCCGAGGATGAAAAGCAAACCGAGCCGCTCCGCATCGACGTCCCGATCCCGGTGGTCATCGAGAACCTCAGCTTGAAGAACATCTACGTGGCGCGCCGCACGCAAAAAGGCGGGCTCGAACGGCTCGCGGCGCTGGAGGACCTCGCCTTGACCATGAGAGCGTACGGCGACAGCGCCCGCCTGGCGGTCACCCAGCTCGAGGGGAGCGTCGCGCCCGCGTCTTTGCTGATAAAAAACGGCGTCATCTCGGCTCGGCTTCGCGACGGTCACCTCGTGTCGGTGCCCATTTTCGATTTGGAGACCAACTACGGGGTTTTGAGCCTGAGCCTCGCCGACGTCGATCTTCGGGACATGGCGGTGAAGATCGTCGCCGCGTTTCACAGTCGGATGTCGCGGCTGACCGGGCAAAGCGCAGAAGGAGCGGGGGCGAATCCGGTGACGGTGCACCTCGACCTGTCGGGAACTCTGGAGAGCTTCGCAGTAGACGTCGATGCCGCCGTCGATGAGTCCCGTGTGACCTTGAGCGCCGCCGGCAGCGTCCTGCCTCGGGTCGATATCGAGGGGGATTTGGCGGTCTCGGCTTTCAACGTCGCCGACGTCGGCGCGCCGCTGAGCAGCGACCTCAGCATTCGGGGGAGAGGCGCGTTCGAGATTTTAGACGGGGGAGATCTGCGGGCGCGGGCGCGGCTGGAATGCGGCGACTGCGCGGTGGAGGGGCTCGTCCTAAAAGCGTTCGACGCGTCGGTGGATTACGATTCGAAGCGATTGCGAGCCGAGGCGCTGCTGCGCTCGGATCCGATGCAGCTGGACGCGCGGGTGGAGATGACGGAGGAAAAGTCGCTTGAGGGGCGCGCTCGCTTGGAGGTAACTCAGCTGGGCGAGGTGACACAGGCGCTGCTCGGGCAGAGGATCGAAGGCTCGGTGATCGCCGAGGCCTCTTGTGAACGACAAGGAGATCCGGGGTGCCGGGCTTTTGTGGAGGCCCGAAATATCGCCGCGTCATCGGTGTCCGCGAGGCGAGTGGAAGCTTCGGGGCGTGTGACGCTAGAACAGCAGCTCAGCTACAGCGTAGAGATGACGGCCACAGACGTGCAGGTGCCCCGGTTGCACCTCGCCTCCTTGGAGCTTGACGTCTCGGGCGGGACGGATCGCCTCGAAGCCGGTGCCGTTGCGCGATCCGTCAAGGGCCGATCGGCTCGGCTCAAAGGGTCCGTTGCGCTCGGTGACCCCCTTGCCGTTCGGCTCAGCGCGCTCGAGAGCGATCTCTTGGGGGTCGATGTCCGCCTGAAAAAAGACGCCACGGTCGAAATAGCGAGCAGCGGGGTCCGGGCAGATGTTCCGGGCCTCGCCATCGCCGGCGGCATCGTGAGGGCGCGCGGCGACGTCACGGCGCGAGGAGCCGTCGATGTGTCGGCCCGTATCGCCCATGTGAACGCCGGCGAGCTCGCTTCACTGGCCGGCATTGAGGCGCGCGGCATCGTAAGCGCCGAGCTGCACTTTGGCGGCACCATGGCCAGGCCGCGAATAAGTACCCGGGTATCAGCGCGCAAGGTGGCATGGCAAGACCATGACTTCGGGCGTGTTCATTTGAACGCCGACTACCGAGGCCGCCGCGCCGATGTTCGGCTCACCGCCGCGTGTCGCAACGAGCGGTACGTGGATCTCACGGCGCGCGTGCCCGTGATCATCGACGCGGAAAAGGGGAGGTTTGTCCATCTGCCCCGTCGGCCGCACCGGGTGTCGTGGGAGATAGGCCCTCCTGCGGATGCCATCGTCTCTGCCTTTTTGGAGGACCGAGGTGTCCGATTCGAAGGTCTGCGCTCCCAGGCGAAGCTCTCCGGGACGCTCCGCGCGCCGACCGGGCGCGTCCAGCTCGCGGTCACCGTGGACGGCATCACAAAGCGCAGCCTGCCCTTCGAGCTCGATGCCGCCATAGCGCCCGACAGGCAATCGCTGAACGCCCGCCTCGTGCGCGGCGAAAGGACCATTGTCGAGGCGCGTCTGAACAGTGAGGTTCGCGTCTCGACGCTGCTCGACGGCATCGTCGATGTGGACGCGCTCGAGCTGCACGGGGAGTATAACGGCGGAACCGTTGATGTGGGAGGGCGCATGGATCCCTGGGGCGAGGGCGATCTGTCCCTGGCCATCGAGCGTCTCGACCTTGGAGCGTTGCAACACGAGCTGGGTTTTGAAGGCATCGGGGGCATGGTTTATGCCCGCGCACAGGCCGATTTGACGGGAGGGAGGCCCCGTGCCGAGGCGTCCCTCGATTGGATAGACGCGTCTTTTTTGGGGCACGATATCGGGCGCGCCGTGGTGGACGCATCCGTCACCGAGAAGAGCGCGTTCGCCAGCGTCGCGGTGCTTCAAAACGCCTCGCTTCTGTTTGAGGCGGAGGCGACGGTGCCCGTGGAGATCGATGTCGAAAATTTCGAGGCGAAGTGGCTTCCTCAAGAGGATCACGACGTTCGCTTCGTCATCGATGATCTGCAAGCGCGCCACATCGCGCCCTTCGTGGCGCTGCCAAAAGATTTCGGGTTCGCCATCTCAGGCGCGCGGGGGCAGCTGCGCGGGAGCGCGCACGAACCCACGGGCAGCGTGAGCTTGCACTCGCTTTTGTTCCTGTCAAAAAAAGATGAGGTCCGCGCGGACCTGTGGCTGGACGTCACACCCCGTCGGCAATCTTTAAAAGCGGTCTTTCACGGCGCGGGCGATCCCATCGCCTCTATCGACGCGTTGGCCGCGGCCGACATTCCCAAGATAGCCGCCGGTGAGGTGAGACCGATCGAGACGCCGTTCGACCTCGACCTGCGCGCCAACGGATTTCCGCTCGATCTTTTGGACCGCGCGGTGCTCGGAGACGAGATTCAGATCGCCGGCAGAGTCTACGCGGACATCGAGGTCTTCGGCACTGCCTTGCGCCCCCACGTGGATGGGGCCTTGAACATCCAAGACGGCGCCTTGGGGCTCTTGTCTTTGAGCGATCCGCTCGAGGACGTGAAGCTGGCGATTCGCGCATACGATGACGAGATCACGCTGGTGAACCTCGAGGCATCGTCCGGAGGCGGCGTCATGAAGATGGCAGGGGAGGTCAAGATCGATCGCGAAGAGCCCGGGGCCGCGGCAGCGTTTCGTCTCAAGAGCGACAGCTTCGGTGTCGCCGTGGTCGGCATGCCCCAGACCTTTCTCACCACCGACGTCACGCTGGAATCTCGGGTGACCCCCAAGGGCGCGGTCGCCGACGTCGAGATCAAGGGGGGCAAGATGCTCTTCTCGATAAGCGACGAAAAAGCGCCCGCGGCGATACCCAAAAACAAGAACTTGAAGATCCTCGAAGAGGGCGCCGAGAAAGAGGGGCAAGGGGCCGACGAGGAAAAAAAGGTCGCACAGAAGCAGGAGGGCGAGCAGGAGGCCGCGCCGTTGCCCTTCGATATCGACGTCTCCATCACGAAGCCCCTCTTGGTCACCGGCCCCCTTCTGTCCACCATGTGGGATGGAGGGATCGAGATCAGCCGAGATGGAGGTGGGATGAGCATCGGCGGCAGCGTCGCGCTACAAAGAGGCTGGGTCGATATCTTGGGCAGTCGCTTCGAGGTCCAGCGCGGAAAGATCCGCTTTTCCGAAGAGTCTGAAGATCCCATACCTTTTTTGGACATCCTGGCCGTCGCCTCCACGAGCTACGCGCGGGTCGAGGCGCGGATCTCCGGCCGCGCCACCTCGCCTCGGATCGAACTGTCTTCCATCCCTGAAATGGAGGACAGCCAGATCTTCGCGCTGCTCGTCACCGGAACACCCGACATGAGCCGTGGCGACCAGGATCAGCTCGGGGCCCAGGCGGCGACCGCGGGTACGGGGCTGTTTGCGCTGGAATTCCAGGAGCTTCAGCAAAAGATCAACCGCCGACTCGGCGTCGACACCGTCTCGTTCGGCTTTGGCCGCTCCACCGACGAGCCGGTCGTCAACGTGGGCAAATGGTTGAGCCCGGCGATTTACGTCGAAGGGCGCTACCATCACAACGCCCCGCAAGACGAGAACGAGGCCGAGGTGGCGGTCGAGGTCGCCTTGTCTCCGAGTTGGTCGCTGGAGAGCTACACCGGCGATTCAAACGTTTCGGGACTGGATCTGTTTTGGCACACGGTGCTCGACGCAGAGGATGATGACCCCGGCTCCGAGCCGGATTCCGAGCCCCGGTGAGCGGGAGCACGGTCAGGGGACAGATGGAAGGACACAGGCATAAGCGAAGAAGGTGGTTCCCGTGGGCGGCGGG
>JAABTR010000073.1 GCA_011389755.1 Deltaproteobacteria bacterium
GATCTGATTCTCGTTCTCGGGCTCGTCGCCGGATGCGCCGGCAAAAAAAAGGGGCAGCTTCGAGACCCGGTCGACTCCCGCTTCGCCGGATTTGAGCTCACCGACCGGCAGATCGCCCAGGCGGTGGAGAAATGGCTCGAGGCGGACCCGGCCGTGGAATCAACGACCCTGCGGGTCGGCGTCGCCGACGGGGTGGTCACCCTCGAAGGGACGCAAAGGAGCTACAGCGCGGCCCAGAGGGCCAAATTTCTCGCCCAGACCGTTCGCGGCGTGCGCGTCGTCGTCGACCACGTAGACGTGGAGCCAGAGCTGGAGATGGCCGACGAAAAGATCGAAGACGCTCTCGAAGACGCTTTCTCCATCTCGATGGTCGAGCAGGTCTTTGATGTCGAGGCCTCGGTCTCGGGAGGCGTCGCGACCCTGCGCGGGAGAGTGGACGCGTGGTCAAAGAGTCTGCACGCGCAGCTCTTGGCCGCGAACGTGCGCGGTGTGACCGAAGTGGTCAGCGACATCGCCGTGCACCCAGACGCCGAGCGAGCTGATGCGCAGATAGAAGAGGACGTCTTGGCTGCCATCAAGTGGGACGCCCGTGTTCGCGGGGGAGACATCGAGGTCGCATCTGAAAATGGGAAGGTGAGGCTTAGGGGCACGGTCCCGAGCGCCGCTTCGAAGCGCCTGGCCGTCTGGGATGCCGGGGTGGAAGGGGCCCTTGAGGTCGACGGGACCGAGCTCGTCGTGGACACCTCCGAGCCGCGCGCGGGCGTCTGTGTCGTGCTAAGAGATCGAGACATCCAGGCGGCTGTGGACCGCGCCTTGCTCCGGGACCCTCGGGTCTCGTCGGCCCGGGTAGTCGCAACCGCCCGCGGTGGTGTGGTCCGGCTGCGCGGCACCGTGGGGAGTGTCTTCGAATCGCGGGCCGCGCTGGGAGATGCCTATAACACAACCGGCGTCACGTACGTGAAGAACTTGCTCGAGGTTCGCCGCCGAACCGATGTGGATGACGCCGAGATTGCTCAATTGGTGCGGCGCTCCTTGAGACTCGATCCGCTCGTGCCCGTCGAGAGGGTTCTGGTGGAGGTCGACCGCGGTGAGGTCCGCCTCCAAGGGACCGTCCAAAGTGCGTTCGAGAAGCTGCGCGCGGATGTGGCGGCGGCCCGGGTGAGTGGAGTCGTCGCGGTCAAAAATGAGCTGGACGTCGAGAAACCAAGCGGCCCGTTGGTGTTCGATCCGTACTTGGGGGACCTCGACGCCGAGAGCTTTTCTTGGGTCGGTGCAAGCCCCGAGGTCGTCGCGCTGAGCGGCGAAGAGCTCGAGGAGAGGATCCGTGCGAGATTGTGGTGGAGCCCCTATGTCACAGCAGAAAAAATTCGTGTGCATGTGGAGTCGGGGGTCGCGCGGCTCGAGGGCGAGGTGGACAGCCGGGAAGAACGGCAGGCCGCCGCTCTGGCCGTCTTGCGCGCGGGAGCCGCCCAGGTGATCAACAACCTCGAGCTATAGTCGGCTCGGATAGGCCCGGCAGGTGCGAGGTCAAATGCGACCGGCGCCGCTCCCGCGCCTCTCCACCGCGTCAGTCGGAATCGTTGCGGCGCTTGATATTCAGACGATTCACCTCGCGGGTCAACTGGGCCATTTGGCGCCCGGCGAGCTTGTCGTGCCGCTTGGCGGCTTCTTCTCGGCGCTGCTCCAAGTTTTCGAGCTCCGCTCGCAACGAGAGGTAGCTTTGCAGGCGGCTCGCCTCCAAGGTCTTGCGTTCGAGAGCCTCTTTGACGGCACACCCGGGCTCGGCCTCGTGCCGGCAGTTGCGAAAGCGGCATCCTTTTGCGATCGCGACAATCTCGCTGAAGGCGTCATCGAGACCATCGCAGGTGCCCCACAGATGGAGCTCGCGCATCCCGGGCGTGTCGATCACCAGGCCGCCGCCGGGTAACTCGAACAGCTCGCGGTGCGTGGTGGTGTGATACCCCTTGCTGTCCAAAGGGCGAACCGTCGCTGTCTTCATCAGCTCGCGTCCGGCGAGGGCGTTGACGATGGTGGACTTGCCGACCCCCGAAGAGCCGAGAAAGGCCCCGGTGACACCGCGCTGAAGATACGTTTCCACGACGTCTATTCCCTCGGCGCGCGTCGCGCTCAGAGCGACGACGTCGACGCCCGGAACCGCCGCGGCGATGTCGGCGCAGCGCTGCTGAGTGTCTTCGCACACGTCGGTCTTGTTGAGCAGGACCACCGGGGTCGCCCCGCTATCCCACGCCAAGGTGACGTACCGCTCAACGCGCCTGACGCTGTAGTCTTCGTCCAATCCGGTTACGACAAAAGCGAAATCGATGTTTGCCGCCACCACTTGCACCCGGGTGACCTCGCCGGCGGCCTTGCGCGCAAAGGCGCTCTTGCGTCTCAAGACGGCCTGTATCGCGATGCGTCCTTTGTGTTTTTTTTGTGAAACCGCGACCCAATCTCCGATGGCGGGCAGCTCGTCTCCTTCGCGGACAGACAGGCGCAGGCGGCCGGCCAGCCGCGCCTTTTGGTGGCCTGAGGCCGCGGCGACCAGGTACTCACCCCTTTTGTGGCGGATCACGCGGGCCGGCTCCGAGCCGTCGTCTCGCGAAGACGCGAACGCCGACGCAAAGTGGTCGTCAAACCCATATCGTTCGAGGGTCTCGTGCATGATCGACGATAATATTCGGTTCCTCTCGGTGTTCAAGCGGTATTGAGCGCTGCTCGGCGACAATTCGTTAAAAGAAATCATCGCGAGCCATTGCTCATCTATCGGCATTGGAAAGACATCCTGGTTGAATTATTCCGTTTTATCTAAAAACCGGTTGTAAAAAAAAAGAAACAGTGTACTCCTTTACCTAAGGAACAAAGATGCTGCTGGGAGAGCGCTGAAGTCCTGCAATGCAGGATTCAAAGTGTTTCGCGTTCGATTCGACGCTTCGATACGGCAAAGGTGAGCGTATTGCGCTTGGTGGTTTCCGGGGAGGGAAAACTTAGGAAACCAATTGAGCGTGCGTTTGGGATCGAAGAGGTAAGCATCCACTGATTAGGTAAGAGAAGGGAGAGAAACATGCAGATTATTGGACCGCGAATGGTGGCGAGGCGGACAGGAGGAATCATGTGCGGAAAATGCGAAAAGGTGTACGCACTGGCGGAGTACGAGTCCGTCAACTTGTGTGCGCAATGCCTGTTGCGCGCCATCGCCGGAGTCACCGATCTGGCGACCTTGAGAAAGGTCAAGCCTTTGGCCGTATCTAAGGCAGACAGCCGCCTCGTCGTTCAAGCCTGACCGATTCATTTCAAACAAGTGTGTTTGGGGGGGCATTCAATCAATAAAAGATTGATGACCGCGCCATATTGCGTGACGACGGCATGTGGTTTGCAAGTAATGTATTGCAAAGAGTGGTCTGCAAAGAGTTAAAGAGTTGAGGTGTCATGCCCCGAACACAAAGACTGCGCCCCGGCCAGACGTGCTGGCGCGTCGAGCGAGCCGATCGTCTGGCGTTTCTCATCGACGCCAAAGACTATTATTTTGCCTTGTTACAGACGATGGAGAATGCGAAGAAGCGGATCCTCGTCGCCGGTTGGGATTTCGACAGCCGCGTCGAGCTGGATCCTTTAAAGGACGAAGTGGGCAGCTTCTCCGATGTGCTCAAGAGGCTCGCCCAGGCCAACTCCGACCTGCAGATTCAAATCCTGTCGTGGGATTATGCCCTTATCTATTTTGGAGAGCGGGAAAACCTCACCTCGACGAAGTTGGCTCTCAAGGTTGGGGATTCGGTCGATTTCGAGCTCGACGACGCCCACCCCGTCGGGGCATCTCACCATCAAAAAATCGTCATTGTCGACGACTCCATCGCGTTCGTAGGGGGGATCGATTTGACCCACGGGAGATGGGACACGAGCGCCCACCGCGAAGAGGAGCCGGGGCGTCGTCTGCCGAACGGGGAGAGCTACAAGCCTTTTCACGACCTGGAGATGATGGTGCAGGGCCCTGTCGTGAAGGTTTTATTCGAGATGTGGCAGCAGCGATGGCACCAGGCGACGGGCAAAACTCTGGAGCCTCTGGAGATCCAGGACCCGACAGCCTGGCCCAAAGACGTCGAGGTCGAGGCGACGGGGGTGCGGGTCGGCGTCGCGCGCACGCTCCCTGCCTACCTCGGTCGAGAACCGGTGCGGGAGATCGAGAAGCTCCACGTGGAGGTGATCCGCGGCGCCAAGAGATACCTCTACTTTGAGAACCAGTACTACACCTCTCGGCGCGTTCACGCCGAGCTCCTCAAGAGCTTGTCGAAGCCGCGGGGGCCCCGGATCATGCTGGTGTTGCCCCGTCAGGCCGGAGACTGGCTCGAACAAAACACCATGAACGCCCTGCGGGAGAGGAACATCGCCGATCTGCGATCGGCCGACAGGCACGGGCGACTCGAGGTCCGCTACGCCCACAGCGACCGGTTGGGCGACGGATGGATCAACCTGCATTCGAAGGTGTTCGTCGCCGATGACGAGATCGTGAAGATCGGCTCATCAAATCTCACGAACCGCTCCATGGGGCTCGACACCGAGTGCGACCTGGTCTTCGAAGCCCGTGACGAAGACGAAAGGCAGGTGGTGCGGCGTTTCCTCGCCAGATTGCTCGGCGAGCACATGGGCGTGGACCCCGAGGGGATCCGAGAGCGGTTGGAGCGATCCCAAACGCCGAACGATATTTTGGCCATGCAAAAAGACAGTCCGAGGCGATTGGAGGAGCTGACGGTGGATCCGGACGCGGCGTATTTCGATCCCAAGGACGCAGGGGCCGAGATCATCGATCCGGGAGAGCCCTCCGAAGTGGAGCAGGCCGTGGACGACTGGAAGCCCAGTCTCCTCATCCGCGCCAGTCGCTCGCGTATCGCGAGGTTCTTGATCATCGTGATCGTAGCGGGCGGGCTCGCCGCTTACTGGCAGTGGGGCACAGGTGGACAGTGGAGCGCCGGTGAGATCGCGAGCAAGTTTCGAGCTCTCGAGCAGTCGCCCTGGGGACTGGCCGGCGCCGTTGGGGCGTACCTTTTATCGGGGCTGGTCATGTTCCCGGTGACGGTCCTCTTTGTCGCCTCGGCCATCACTTTTTCTCCGGTCTTGGCTTTTATAGTTTCCCTGCTCGGGAGCGTGGGGTCGGCGCTGCTGATGTGGGCCATCGGCAGGGGGGTCGGCGGGAGGCTCGCCCAAGGGATCGAAGGGACGCGTTTCGAGTCGGTTCGTCAGTTCATAGAGCGACGAGGCGTCTGGGCCGTGGCGCTGCTCAGGCTTTTTCCCGTGGCTCCTTTCGCCCTGGTCAACCTCCTGGCAGGAGCGACCCGGGTCTCCTTGGGCGCTTACACCCTAGGCACCGCGATGGGCATGACCCCGGGGATCGCCGGTATCATCGCCGCGACGAACCTTGCGTCCTGGGCCTTGCTGGAACCTTCTTTCGTGAGTATTGGGTTGGCTATCGGGTTCGTTGTCCTTTTTGCGTTTTCGTTGCTGCGTTTGCACGGGTGGCTCAAACGCAGAATGCGTCTGCGCAAAGACCTTACAGTTCGAGGGGCGATGGATGTGGGGGCTGTGCGAAAGACGTCGAGGTGAAGATGAGCGAAGAGTCGAAGACGCAGCTGACGGTCGCGACCTACAACGTGCACGGCTGGATAGGTCGAGACGCCATGACGGACCACCGAAGAACTCTCGAGACGGTCAAAACGCTCCAGGCCGACGTGATCGCGTTGCAAGAGGTCTTCGTTCCCGCGGAAGTAGGTGCTTTATCGGAGAAACACGACATTGAAGCGCTGACGGGCATGACGACGCAGTTCGGCCCGAACCTCGAGCACAAAGACAAAAGCTACGGCAACGCCGTCTTGACCACGCTCGACGTCGTGGACGTACAGGAGTGGGATTTGAGCGTGCCGAACCGGGAGCCCAGGGGAGCTTTGGATCTGAGGCTCACCAAAGAGGACCTGGTGGTGCGCGTCATCGCCACACACCTGGGGACCGGTCTGACAGAGCGAGACACCCAGATCGCGCGGCTCATCGAGATCCTCGGTCGCGGTCCCAAGATCCCCACCGTGCTCATGGGTGATCTCAACGAGTGGAGACCCTGGAGTAGGCGGTTTTCGGCGCTGCGCAGGCGATTTGAGCGTGTGCGGCCCGCGTTGTCTTTTCCCGTGGGGCTGCCCATCTTTGCGCTCGACAGGATTTTTGTGCGCAACGCCGCCTTTGCCTCACGTCCGCGAGCCATCAGCGATCCCCAGACGTGGGTTGCTTCTGATCATCTTCCGGTTCGTGCGGCGATAGTCTGTTGAGAAAGAGGGTGAGCCATGAACATCGAGTGGGAAAAGTACCTGGACAAGGCAGTGGCCAAGCTGGAGTTGTGGGTCGAAGAGGCGGTGCTGGTTTTGCCCAACATCGTCACGGGTCTTTTGGTCTTCGTTGTCTTTTTCATGTTCGCAAGGGTCTTAAAAAACCTGATCGCGCGCGCCTTGAGCAGATTCTCCAGCTACACGCAGCTCAATCTCTTGATATCCGGCGTCGTGAGCTTCGTCGTGATCGGCCTGGGGCTCATCATCGCCCTGGAGATCATGCAGCTGGGAAAGGCCGTCTTGTCGTTGCTCGCCGGAGTCGGGGTGGTGGGCTTGGCGCTCGGTTTTGCCTTTCAGGACATCGCGGCGAACTTCATGTCCGGGATGCTCATCCTCATGCGCCGCCCTTTCCGCGTGGGTGAGATTGTCGAATCGAATGACTTTTTCGGCACAATCGAAGGCATCAGCCTGCGCAATACCCGGCTGAAGACCTGGACAGGTCAGCTGGTGCTCATCCCCAACAAAGAAGTGTATCAAAACCCGCTCACAAACTACAGCCAGACGCGCGAGCGGCGCGTGGATCTCCCGGTGGGTGTCTCTTACGGCGACGACCTGGAGAAGGTGGAGCGGGTCACCCTAGAAGCGGTGCGAAGCATCGACGAGCGAGACAAGAGCCGGGACGTCGAGCTTTTCTACGAAGGGTTCGGTGACAGCTCAATCAACTTCATGCTGCGATTTTGGGCGCCGTCGGTAGAGCAGAAAAGCTACCTCGGTGCAAAGCACGCGGCCGTCAAAGCGATAAAGCGCGCTTTCGACGAGAACGACGTGACGATCCCCTTCCCGATCCGCACGCTGGATTTTGGTATCAAAGGAGGTCAGACCCTTGCCGAGGTGCTAAAAGGCCATAACTTGGGTGGGCGTGGCAGCCAAACAGGACATGAAAAATCTAGATGACACGAGCAAGGGTGAAGCCGGTCAGGCCGGATGGGTCTCAAGGCTTTTCAACTCGCGGGTTCTTCGCTTTTCCATCATCATCATTGCGGGTTTTGCAGCGGCCGCCTATTGGAAGTGGGGCGCCGACGGGCAGTGGGACATCGGCAAGGTGGCCGGCGAGCTCGCCGAGCTGTCGAACGAGCCCTGGGGAATGGCGGCCGTCGTGGCCGTCTTCGTCGTCGCGGGTCTCTTTTTGTTTCCGGTGACCATCTTGTTTGTCGCCGTGGCGATTGTCTATCCCCCGGTCAAGAGCATGTTGGTGTCCGGCGCGGGAGCCATTTGCTCGGCGCTGGTTTTGTACTTCGCTGGCAGAGTCATGGGAATGCAGGTGGGGAAGAAAGCCAAGAAGCCGGGCCAGCTCGAAAAGATCATCGACCTTGTCGAAAAGCGCGGGGTCGGCACGATCGCCATGATCCGCTTATTGCCCATCGCTCCGTATTCTCTGGTCAATATGGTGGCCGGCGCGGCTCATATCCGGTTATGGGTCTACCTTCTCGGCACCATCATCGGGATGGCGCCGGGGATTGTCGCCATCACCTTGACGATCCACTTTGCGTCACGCGCCATGCTCGAACCGAACCTGACAAACGTAACCTTAGCCGCGGCGGTGCTCGTCGCGGCGGTGCTCGTCGCGATTTGGGGTATCGCCTACCTGAAGAAGAAGGTTCGCGACTAATCTCTAAGTCCGCCGAGTCATGCCGTATTTTTTCATGAGGTGGTACAGCCGCGATCGGGATAACCCCGCCACGTCGCAGGCCCGCTTGATGTCCCCGTTGGTCTGGGACAAGAGCCTTTGAAGGTAGGCGCTCTCCACTTGGTCCATGGCCGTGTCACGGACCACCTGCAGCGCCGGCAGAGGATCGGCGCTGAGCAGCTCCGAGATTAAGCTGTGAGGGGCCCCACCATCTTCGGCCACGGCCGCTTTGGACAATGAACCCTTGGCGAGCGCGATGCGGATATGCGTCGGAAGGTCCTTGGGAAAAAGCACCGGACTCGGCCCAGCCGAAGCGAGCGCTTTTTCGAGCGCCTGGTAGAGCTCGCGCACGTTGCCCGGCCAGTCATAGGAGCGCAGCGTCTCGAAAAAATCGCTCGAGAAGCCCTTGGGTTGAATGTCGTACTTTTTGCATAGCCGCTCGATTTGATACAGGGCCAGCTCTTCCACGTCGTCCTTGCGCTCCTTGAGGGGCGGCAAGGTGATAGCCAGGGCCCTGAGGCGGTAGAGCAGGTCCTCGCGGAACTCATTTTGGGCCACCATGGCCTCTAAGTCGCGGTTGGTGGCGGCGACGAGCCGAAAATTGCTGGTGTACTCTTTTTGGCTTCCCACGGGGCGATAGCGGCGCTCTTGCAGGACGCGCAGGAATTTTTTTTGCAGATCGACCGGCAGCTCTCCCACCTCGTCGAGAAACAAAGTCCCGCCGTCGGCTTGATGTATGAGGCCGTCCTTGGCGCGATCGGCACCGGTGAAGGCCCCTCGCTCATGGCCGAAGAGCGTGCTCTCCACGAGCTCCTTCGGCAGGGCGGTGCAGTCCACCACCACGAAATCACCCGACGATCTCTTGCTGTTTTCGTGCAGGGCCGAGGCGAAGAGCTCCTTTCCGGTGCCCGTCTCCCCCGCGAGCAGCACGTCCGCGTCGGTGGCCGCGGCTTTGGCCATCTGGTCTATCGCCCGTTCGAGCGCCCCGCTGGACCCGACGATCCCGTGTCGCTTGATGGGTATCTGGTCCTGTCGCGCTGTCTTCTCCACTTGGTATTGCAGCGCCCGGCCGATGGCGAGCCTTATCTGCTTGGCCGAAGAGGGCTTCTCGATGTAGTCCCACGCGCCGCTGCGAATGGCGAGCTCCGCGCCGTCCGGATCGCCGTATCCGGTCAAGATGATGACCTCGGGCTCGGCGATGGAGTTGCGGATTGTGGGTAAGAGCTCGAGCCCGTTGCCGTCGGGGAGGCGGACATCGAGGAGCACCAGGTCGAAGGGGCGGGATTCAACCAGCCCGAGCCCATCGGTGAACGTCGAAGCGCTCGCGACTTTGTGCCCGAGTCTCCCGGCTATGGTGGCGATGGCATCGGTGACTCCGTGATCGTCATCGATGATGAGTATTTCGGCCATGTCTAATGTCCTCCTGCCCACCGGTCGTGGTCACTTTGCTGTCGCGTTTGTGCTTCATGGGGCAAGGTTCGGTTCACCCCGCCAGTGCTCGGGCGACGGCGGTGCGAAGCTCTTCGGTGTCGAGCGGCTTGTAGAGCACCCCGCGTATGTTTGCGCCTTCAACGTCTTTTTTAGGGATGGAGGCGGCGTGCCCGCTGTATAAGAGAAACGGCAGCTCGGGGTGGTTGCGTGCCGTCGCCGCGGCGAGCCTCGAGCCCAGCCCGTCGCGCATGGTCTGATCGCTCAGCACCAAGTCGATATTTTCGATGCGCTGCTCGATGAGATCGCCGGCTTCCACGACTCCGGTCGCGAGCGAGACCCGGTGACCCAGTCGTTCGAGCACCTTCATCACCGACTCCGCGACCGAGGAGTTGTCTTCGACTAGCAGGATCTCGCCTACTCGGTTCGATCTCGTGACCGCGGGCGGATCTTCTTCTTCCGCAGCCTCGGTGGCTTGCGGCAGCCGGACGACGAACGATGTGCCCCGGCCCGGCTCGGAGGTCACGTCGATGGTCCCGCAGTGGGTCTCCACGATCCCGTGGACCACCGCAAGTCCCATGCCCGAACCCTCGCCGGGAGGCTTGGTCGTAAAGAAGGGATCGAAGATCCGGCGGCGCACCTCATTGGGAATTCCGCACCCCGAGTCGGTGACCGTGAGCCTTGCGTACAAAGTTGGCCCAAAGAGGCCGTCGCTCAGGTTCCGATCCGCGCAGAGCTCGTTTTCGAGCCGCACCTCGATCTTGCCGCCTTCGGGACCGATGGCATGGGCGGCGTTGCCGCACAGGTTGAGAATGATCTGGTGAATGTTGACCGGGTTGGCTATCACGATGCCCGGAGAGATGTCGATGAACGTGGAGAGCTCGGTGTTGGCCGGTAACGAGGCGCGCACGAGGGCCAAGGCTTCCTTGACGACGGACGCGATGGAGAGCGGCGCCCGGTCTTCATCTGTGCGTCGGCTGAAGGTCACCACCTGCTTGACGAGCTCCCGCCCGCGCTTGGCGGCCCCGAGGATCTTCTCGAGCAGGGGCGACGTGTCATCGTCGTCTTCTTCGAAGTCTTCGAGCAAAAGCTCGGCGTTGAGAATGATCGGCATCAAGATGTTGTTGAGGTCGTGGGCGATGCCGCCGGTCAGCGTCCCGAGGGCCTCCATCTTCTGGACCTGCTGCAGCTGCTTTTCGAGGCGCACCTCCCGGGTGACGTCGCGCTCGATGCTCACGAGCTCGGTGATCTCGCCGTCTGGCTCTTCTCGAAGCGGTGTGATGGTCATCTCGGCTTCGTAAGTGTCCCCGTTTTTTTTGCGGCGCGTGACCCGCCCGCGCCAAATATCACCGCCCGTGATCGATTCCCAGCGCTTGCGGAACGTCCGCCCGGTTGTTTCCCTCTCGTAGACTTGGATATGGCTGCCCAGAAGCTCCTCGGCCTCGAAGCCGGTGCGCTCGCGAAACGATACGTTTGTGTAGTGAATAATTCCCCGGGTGTCGGTGATGACAACCCCCTCGGCGGCCTGCTCCATCGCGGCGGACAGACGAAGCAGCTCCTTCTCCGCTCGATCCCGCTGGACGGTGATCTCGGCTCGCTGGGTTTCGCTGCGCTCGAGGGCGTGGCGGGTGTGCCGCCGCTCGCTCACATCGTCCATCGTCAAGATGAGCCCCAAGGCCGCCTCGCCGTCCCCGTAGACCGGCTGCGCGGTCCAATCCCAGTAGCGCTCCTTCGCGTCTTTGAAGCCGAAGGTGAACGGCTCTTCGTAGGCGATGTGCGGCAGCCCGGTCTTGAGGACGTTCTCAAACACGCTCTTGCGATTGTCCTTGGGGAACATCTCGAAATGGTTCCTTGCGCAAAAGTCGGCTTCGAAGTGCCCGTGGGCCAAGGCGAACGCGCGATTCACCTTGACGTAGTTGAAATCTGTGTCCATGTACGCGATGAGCCCACGGAGGCTCGCAAATATTTTCGTGAGAATTTTCCAGTCGGTTTCCAAAAAAATTATCCTCGAAGTCGCCTAGTTGTTCCTCGCGTCCTCGACGACATGGTGTGGTTTCAAGGACGACAAAAAGACCGCGACATTTGCAAGCACGGTCTGTGCCAATCGAGCCGAGCACGGCGCGAAAAGTACAGCGAACCCCGTGAAATTGAGGATTCGCGGGCTCAGGGCGCGCGGGCCGGCGTGGAGATGATGTCCTGAATTTCAGGATAAACCAAGAAAGCGTCTTGTCAGGCGGGATTTTTGCCCATCGAGAGGCGATGGTCAGTGATGCAAAACAGGATATGGGGGAGGGTGCGAGACCTGCTTACGCGTCGAGCTCGTGGGCGATGGCGATGGCGGCGATGGTGCCGTCGGCGACGGCGGTGGTCATCTGCCGGTACTTCTTGGCGATCGCGTCACCTGCGGCGTAGACCCCGGGGATGTTGGTCTTCATGTCTTCGTCGGTCTTGACATAGCCCCACTCATCGAGCTCGAGCGCATCGCCGAACATCTCCAGGTTGGGCCTCATGCCGGCGAAGATGAAGACGCCGTCGCAGTCGATGGTCTTGCGCTCACTGCTTCGAAGATCCTCCACCACGACGTGGCCGACGGTGCTCCCTCTTGGCACCAGCTCCCTGGGCTCGTGTGAGAAGACGAACTCTATCTTGGGGTTCGCAAAGGCCTTCTCCTGGGCGACCTTGTTGGCCTGGAGCTTGTCGAACTGGTGAACGATCGTGACCTTCGAAGCGAACTTGGCGATGAACAGCGACTCCTCGATGGCGGTGTTTCCGCCCCCGATGACCACCGCGTGTTTGTCGTCGAAATACTTCGCGTCGCATGTCGCGCAATACGAGACGCCTCGCCCGCGGTATTCCCTTTCGCCGACGATACCCAGCTCCCTGGGAGAAGATCCGGTGGCCACGATGATCCTCTTTGCCGAGATGGTCTCGAGCTCGTCGACGACGATTTTTTTGTGGACGAGGTCGACGTCGGTCACGTCCACGGCCTGGCGGAAGTCGACGCCGGCTTCCTTGGCGTGCTCGCCGAGGTGGTGGGCCAGCATGAAGCCGGGTTGCGG
>JAABTR010000412.1 GCA_011389755.1 Deltaproteobacteria bacterium
GAGCCAACCACAGGGACCGGCTTCGCGGGACGTCCAGGCCGAGGCCGTCTCCGACCTTTTAACCATTGGGGATCCCTACAGCTTTTCGGGGGACGATTCTCTGCTCATCGCCATGGCAACCCCTGCCATCTCGGTGGATAGCATGGACGAGACCATCGAGGGTGTCGGAAAGCTCCAGGGGATCATGGATGAATTGAGCGAGGCCCGCCCCGGCATCGATGCGCGTCTGGCAGGGATGCCGGCCTTGATGTATCAGGAGATGCAGGTGGGCACGCAGGACATGGGGCTCTCCACGGTCGTCTCCCTCTTGCTCGTGCTCGCTATCTTCGTCCTGGCCTTTCGCATGTGGACCGCTCCTGTCTTGGTCATGTTCTCCCTCCTCGTGGGGATCTGCTGGTCTGCCGGTCTCATCGCCCTGACGTTCGGCCGACTCAACCTGTTTACCTTGATGTTCGCGGTGATCCTGATCGGGCTGGGTATCGACTTCGCCATCCACCTGCTCGCGGCGTACACGACAGCCCGGGCAGAGGGTAAAAGCACAGCCGATGCGGTCCACTCCATGTTTCACGGTCCGGGCGCGGGGGTGGTGACCGGCGCCTTGACCACGAGCGCGGCCTTCTTTGCGCTGGCGCTCACGGGCCTCGAGGCTCTCGTGGAGCTGGGGGTGATCTTGGGGTCGGGGATTTTATTGACCCTGGTGGCGAGCTTGACGGTCCTCCCGGCCGGCTTGGTGCTCACAGAGCGGATCTGGGCCAAGGTGGCGCCGAGGCGTGCTCAAAAGTTTAGGCCGGTGCGGCTCGCCATGCCGGTCCTCGGTTCTTTGGGGGGCGCGATTGAACGTCGTCCCTGGGGCGTTGTCGTTTTGTTTGTCGTGGTGACGGGCTTTTTCGCCTCCTTCGCGTCTCGGGCCGCGTACGAGCCCGATATGCTCGAGACCGAGCCGCCGGACATGGAGGCGGTGACCCTGCACCGGGACGTGCTCGAAAAGTTCGAGATCCATCCCGACTTCGCTATGATGGTGACCGATGATGTGGAGAAGACCCGCGGCATCGTCGAGAAGATGAAGAAGAACCGCTTGGTGGGCATGGTCGACGCCGTCAGTGAGTTCGTCCCGTCCGCTGCGCAACAAAAAAAGCGGGGTCCCATCGCGCGGAACATCAAAGAGCGCATGGACGAGATCTTGAGGGCGCGCACCGAGCTGGGAGTCGCAAGGGCCGATGCCGCCGAGACGAGCGTGCCGCGACCCGATCCCGAGGAGCGCAAGCGAAGGCTCTTAGGCGAGCTCGACCGGCTGCAAAGCAACGTCCAGGAGATGGGGCAGCTCGCCTTTGCCTCGGTGAAGAACCGCCTCTACAGCGCGTGCCAGCGGCTGGCAGGGGCCGAGGATGGACGAGGGGCCTTTGTCGCCTTGCGCGCGTGGGTGGAGGCGGCTTCCGCGCAGAGCCTCCGACAAAAGATTTCGGCCTACGAAGATGCCTATGTCCCCAAGCTGGCGACCAAGCTGCGAGCGATGGCGCAGACCTCGCCGATCACCGTGCAGAGTCTCCCCGAGGAGATAAAGGAGCGCTACATCGGCTCGGACGGCGCCAACCTCATCACCGTCTACGCGTCGGTCAACTTGTGGGAGGGCGACAAGGCAGAGCTCTTCATCGACCACGCAAAAAAAGCAGACGCCCAGGTCACCGGCTCCGTGGTCATGATGAACCGGCTCATCGAGCTCATCGGTTCCAAAGGGCTCGCGGCGGTGTTGTTCGCCCTGGGCGCGGTGTTTGTGATCCTCCTCATCGATTTTCGCTCCTTGCGACTGGCCGTGCTGGCGCTGTGCCCCCTCGGAGTGGGCTTTGTGATGATGGTGGGCGCGTTCGTACTGTTGGGCCGCAAGTTCGACGTGGTGAACTTGGAGGCGATCCCCCTGATCCTCGGTATCGGCATCGATGACGCGGTTCACGTAGTCCACGCGGTGCGGCGCCGGGGAGTCGGTGCCCTGCCCGGCGTCTTGAAAAGCACCGGCAGGGCGCTCATCTTGACGTCGCTAACGACCGGGATCGCGTTCGGCTCCATCGCGTTTGCGTCCCACAGGGGGATGGCGAGCATGGGGCTGTTGCTCGCGCTGGGCGTGGGCGCCTGCCTCTTGGCGTCGCTCCTCTTGCTCCCGGCCCTGCTTAGAATCACCTATCGAAGGGGGACGTCGAAACAACCGAAGGAGGTGCAACATGCTGCGGACACCGTTTAGACTTCTTGGGGCCATCGTCGTTATCGCCGCGCTGGGAGGCTCTGGCCTGTGCCGCGCCGCTTCAAACGACGCCTCGGCGATTCTCGCGAAGGCGGACAAGGCGGGATTGGCCAAATCGAGCCGGATGAAGGTTGTTCAGACGATCCACACGCCCTCGGGGGACGTCCGCGAGTTCAAGATTTTGAGCTACTCCCAAGGGGGAAACGAAAAATCGCTCACCGAGTATGTGGCGCCCAATCAAGTGCGGGGCATGAAGATCCTGACGCTGAACGACGGCGACGACATCTGGAGCTACTTCCCCCGCACCAACCGGACGCGAAAGATCGCGTCGTCGGCCCGAAATCGACGGGTGCAGGGATCGGATTTTACCTACGACGACATGGCCACCGGCAAGCTCGCCGCGCAGTGGACAGGTAAGATGGCGGGGACGGAAACGATAGAGGGACACACCTGCCAAAAGCTTCTTGTCGCGCCGACGAAAAAAGGCCCAAGGTCCTACAAGAAAGCGATCATGTGGATCGACAGCGCGGACTACGCCCTGCGGCGCATCGACTACTACGACGAGGACGGCGACCTGCAAAAACGCCTGGTGCTTGGGGAATACAAGAAGATAGGCGGCGTCTTGGTCCCCCACGGGTACACCATGACGAACCTGAGCGACGGCGGTCGCACTACCATGAAGATCGTCGCGGCCCAGGTGAACGTCGACCTACCGGAAGACCTCTTCAGCAGCGCGAGCCTGGGAAAATGACCTGCCGCCTCGCACCGGTGTGCTTTTGGGCGCTGCTGAGCGCCTGGTCACCGCAGACGGTCGCCGCCGACGAGTGGGAGGAGGACTGGGGGAGCGAAGGGGCCGAGGATCAAACACCGAGAAAGGTTCCTGGGGTGGCGATCCACGGCAGCTACGAAAACCAGCTCACCGGTCTGGCGCTGCGCGCGCACGGCGGCGGGGCGAAGAGCGCGGTTTTGGACTCCAACCGCCTGCGCGTCGATTTGGAAGCCAAGCTGTCCGGGGGCATCGAGGTGCGCGCGGCGGCCGTGGCCCAGATCTTCGCGGGCCAGACCCGGGTGGCTCTTCGGGATTTGATCCCAGCGGAGACCCTCGACGCCCTCATCTTCGAGGACGCGAGGTGGTCGGCGGTGCTCGCGGATGTCTACACCTACGAAGACCTCTACCGCATTCAAGACGCCTACGCGGTGATCCCCGTCGGCTCGGCTGTCTTGACACTTGGGAAGCAGCCCCTCGGGCAGGGCGCGGGGTACGTTTGGAACCCAACAGACCCCTTCACGTCGAAAGACATCTTCGATCCGACTTACGAAAAGCCGGGCGTCATCGCGCTGCGCGCGACCTTGCCGGTGTTTGAAAATGTCTTCATCGACGCCATCGCGGCGCCCGGCGATCTCGAAGACTGGACCGCCGGCGGACGGTTGAACATAAAGGCCGGGCCGCTGACCCTCGCCGGGGTCTTTTACGCGACTCGGGACGCCGCGACAGACCTGGAAAGCTCGTTGGACGCCGCCTCAGGCGCCCTCGAGGCCGGAGGAGATCTCGCAGACGCGGTTCAAACTGTGGAGGCAAAAAAGGTCATGGCCGGCGGCGAGCTCATCGCGGATATTCTCGGCGCGCGGCTGTGGCTCGAGGGCGCCTACAATTTCATCGAGGACCTCGCCGGCGCCCGGGGCGACTACGCCGAGATCGTCGCCGGCTTCGAGTACTTCTTCCCCTTCGAGACCCATCTTATGGTCGAGGCGCTCTACTACGGCGCAGGAGCCGAGCAAAAGGGCGGTTTTTACACCTTCGGGCAATGGTCCCAGGTGCTCGAAGGGGAGACCAAGATGCTCGGGAGGTCCTTCCTCTTCGAGTCGCTCGACCACCCCGTGGGAGACTTTTGGACCCTCGGGCTGGGCTCTTTTCAGAGCATCTCCGACGGCTCGGCCGCGATCATGGCGGACGCCACCTACGCCTTTGCCCAGGACGCGGAGCTGTGGCTCCTGGCGACAATTGGTCTGGGCGAACCCGCCGACTTCTTCGGAAGCTCCTACGGTCAGGCTTGGGCGCGCCTGAAACTGTATTTTTGAGCCTTTATTGTTTCGTCCTTTGAATAAACGTCGAACGTACTCGACAAAAACACTATTGTCGAACGTGCTCGACAATAACGCTGTTGTCGAGTACGTTCGACAGCATGTCCGAACTCGATATACTCGAAATCGCTCGCTCATGGAGTTTTTGGGATCGTTCGATACCAACTTCTGTCCCGCGTAAGGTGGAGTTGCCAGATGCGCTGCACGAAAGCTTGAGCCTCGTCGTGCAGGGCGTCCGCCGCTGTGGCAAATCTACGTTGCTGCACCAGCTCATGGAGCGCTACGGGTTGAAGCCCAGGCACTGTGCTTTTTTAAACCTAGAAGACCCGAGACTGGCTCGTTTTCTCTCTTTCGAGATTCTCGAACAGCTGGTGCAGCGCTTTAGAAAACGGCATCCTAAGGCATCGCGCCTTGTCTTCTTCCTCGACGAGATTCAGCAGGTCGATGGATGGCAAAAGTGGCTGCGGTCGCAGCTCGATAGGCCCTGCGGCCATGTGTTCGTAGTCACGGGGTCGAACAACAGTCTGTTGTCGGGGGATTTGGCCACGGTGCTCACAGGCCGGTACCTCAAGGTGAACCTCTATCCGTTCAACCTCCAAGAGCTGCGTGGCCTTAAGCCAGATGCCACGCTGGAGCAATACTTAACCGAGGGCGGGTTTCCCGAGCCTCTCAAGTTGACCTTCGCGGACGGAGACCGCCTCCGCCGGCAGTATTTTAACGACATCGTCGAACGGGATGTTCGCGAGCGGGCGGGGGCCCGTTCCAGCTTGGCCGTCAGGCAAGTGGCGCAGATGGCATTCGAATCCACGGGCTCCGAGATGAGTATGCGTCGGGTGGCGGCGGCTACCGGGATCGCGGTGGAAACCGCTGCGCGCTACCTGGAGGTTTGCGAGGATGTGGGGCTTTTATTTGCCTGCCCGTTTTTTGCGTTCTCCGAACGAAAAAGAGCGAGCATGAATCGCAAGTACTACCCCGTGGATAATGGCTTGCGTCGGGTCGTGGTCACAAAAACCGGTGCGGATCGGGGGAAGGCCCTCGAATGCGCGACGTATCTGGCGCTTCGCCGCCGCTTCGATTCAGTGTCTTACTGGCGCGATCGCGGCGAGGTGGATTTCGTCGTTCAGGACCAGGGAAAAATCACGCCCATTCAGGTCACCTGGAGCGAGCCCGAGCCACGTCATCGAAACGCGTTGGAGAGTTTCTACGAGGCCCACCCCCAAGCCCGAGAAGCGGTGCACGTGACCGCCGAGACTTTCGAGCACGCGCTCGACCGCCTGGCTGGGATCACCCGCCCTCCGGCCGAACCCGGCCCTCGGTAGCGCCAAGAAAAGCTCCAACGCAAAGAAAAAGACTCACCGAAAGAAGAAACGCCGATGGGCGCTATGTGTGCCACGTGTAGAGATGGGGTGCGGCACAGTGTGTGGGCGAGATATCTGTCTAAAAACAATAGAATTCACGGATTTGCTCCGGCTGGTGTGACTTGGTCCGCAATACCGCGCACAGCGAAGCGTCTTAGGACCGCTAAGGCGCCGACGCGACGGTTCTAGACGTGCGCGTTACTCCTCCACGATGACCGTTGCAGTGCGAGACACCGCTCCGAGGCGGATCCTGGTCTCTCGAAAACTCGAAAATGCCTATCTGCCGCGCTGCAGCTCTTTGTGGACGTCGGCTTTGAGTTTCTCGTCGAGCTCATCGAGTGAAATCTCCCCGGAGTTGACCGCCTTTGCCAGCATGGTCTTAATCTCCTTCGGACCGAAGCGCTTGAATCGTTTTTTTCCGATCGCCTCGGCCGTCAGCTCGGCCAAATTGCAGATGCGCCGCAGATCGAGACGCCCCACATCGACATGCTGGTCGCGGTGTTTCGCAGCTGGCGTTTTGCCCTCGGTTTGTGTGATCTCCACGTCGAGCGATTGCACATCACTTTCGTCGAGCCAGACCATGTCGAGCTTCGCGAGTCGTTCACGGGCCGAAGCCAGCGCCAGTGCGATGTTCTTGATGTTCTCCGGCTCACCATCGCCGCATCGCCAGTAAGACAGACAGTTGTCCTTGGTCTTGAGATCTGCGAGCCCGTCGGCAGGTATCTCATCGTCGTTGAGTGGGCGTGACGGAGTCCACTTGGCTCGGCTGATGTTCCTCGCGATCTTCATTGGCTACTTGTTGTGAGTGTTCGCCGGTCCTAGGTCAGCCAAGACCTCGTCTTTGTAGTCGGAAAGCCAGCCGACCTCTTCGCAGTGTGAGGCGAGGATGCTGGCAAGCGCGCTATCGTCCCAGTGCTCTGCTGCCTGGAGTGCAGCATCGCGGACGGTTGCATGCTTGCTAGCGAGCCCGGCTTTCAATAGCTGGGACTTTTGCTCTGTAGAGAGTTCGGTCTCAGTAGTTGCGGTGCAGATGAGCAGAGCGGCGCTCTCGGCGGCTGTGTCGTCTCGTTCGAGCATGTCGACGATCCACAGGATCGTGCCCTCCTCAAAGAGTGCGATCGCGTTCTCGAAGATCTTGAACACCAAGTGGTTGCACCCGTCCTCCAATGGCTCCTCGGCGAGAGCAGCCGTGGTTTTCGATACGAAGGATGAGTAGTTCGGATCCGAGGCCGTCTCTTTCACGGTTCCCGGAGCCTCGTTGTCCGTGTGTTCTACCAGTTCAAACGCGAGCCCGCCGAGCCCCTTTGAACGGGCCATGATGGACGAGATAGCGAACGACGCGGACAGGTCTCGATATATTTCATATTTCCGGTTGCGCAGCGCGCGATCCGACTCGGAGACCCCTTTTGATTGCCCAGTCGGCTCCGAGGTCGACCAGGAGGACGTCGATGGAATAGCAAGCGGGGCAGGGCTCCCGTAACCCTGCTCCGAGGGCAGACTAATCGCCTTCATTCATCAACCTCCTGGTCTCATCTGTTATAACAGCCTCAAAAGCATCCCGCTCTTTCTGTCTGAGATCTTCAACCAGGGCTACAGCACCTGGGCGGTCAACGCCTTTGTCGTGGGCTATCCACACAGCGTCGAGGTCGAGAATGAACTCGATGACGTCGCTCGCGTTGTCGACCGTCGCGTGCGTGAGAACGAGGCGTTTGTTGGCGTCGTAGGTGTACTCGGTGCGGCTGAAATATGAAGGCAGGTTTCGGGGCAGCCCTGGGACATCGGCCGGTCCGCACAAGAAGTATTTTTTTTTGTCGAAGCTCGCTTCTGGGATACGGAGTCGGTTGATGAAACGAACCCCAATTCGTCGAACGCTTTTTGGCTCGGCAACATCCCAGTAGTGAGTGAGCGCGTTTTCGATTCGGCTGCGAAATTCGACCCAGCCTCGCTTTTTCTCTTGGATGTTCGGATCTTGGTAGGGGCGTAGCATATGCACGCTCAATTGATCCGTGCCCACGGAGACCAGGCGATTTTCATCCTGGGTGAGGAGCTGGACCTTGATGCTCGTTTCGCGCGTGGTGAACTGGGGCAGCGCATTGGGGACAGCGAAGAACCCCGCCTCGAGTATCTTTTGTTGTCTGGGCTTAGCCGGGTAGTCGTTCTTGATCTTGTTGTGGAGCTTGCCCGGCATCGTCAGGTCCCACTCTTGTCCAGGCTCAAACCTAAACTCGCAGAGAGCTTCGACGATTGGCGGGATGTCGTATACTTGCCGTTTGGGCATCAGCTCTACACTCCACTCAGGAGAACAAAGCTCTCCGAATTTTATTTCTTGTTTCGAACCTTGTTAACAATCTATCAAATTCCGCCGGATTCTCAAAAAGCAAAAATCAGGGGAACAACCGGGATATCCGTTTTCGACAGCTGCTTACGGCAGAGGATAACCAGTTCTTCGATTTGTGCCACGGGAGACGAAACAGGGGGTCAAGGAAATCGGGGTCAAGACCCTCCAGAGGAAATCGGGGTCAAGAGGAAATCGGGGTCAAAGAAATCGGGGTCAAGACCCTACAGTTGACATATAGGTTTCATTTGCGCCATTCAGGTTGCCCGTGCGTGGCGTATGGTGCGTGGCGCACAGCTGGCGCAATCGCGGCGAGGTGGACCTTGTCGTTTACGTGACCGCCGAGAATTTTTAGCACGCACTCGATCGCTTGGCTCGGAGCACAATCGAAACGGTGGACCGATGAACGACATTCTGGATGATCCCGAAAAGCTCACTCAGGAGGACTAC
>JAABTR010000413.1 GCA_011389755.1 Deltaproteobacteria bacterium
TCGTTGCGCTCTATGGCAGATGGGACAGCGGGCTTTGGGATGACGCCGTCTGGCGGCTGGTCCAAATGGCCGAAGCCCGGGGAGACGAAAAAGAGCAGGAGCGATGGCTGACTGTGCTCATAGAGGCCAAGGAGACCTCGCTCATCATTGGGAGTTACGATTCTCCCTATCACGACAACGCCCTGATGCTGCTCGGCCGGCTGCGGGCAAGGCGCGGGGATCTGAAAGCGGCCTTGAAGCTGTTTTACGAGCTGGCTCAAACGGACAAGAGCCGGCTTCGGGACGACGCGCTCGTCCAGGCGATGCGTTTTGCGGCTCGGGCCGCAGCTTTTGAAGAGGCTTGTCATGCGGCCCGGCGGCTCCTACGCGAAGAGCCCAAGTCCCGTTTCGTCCCCGAAGCGCGCCGTTTTATGAGCGAAAAAGCCTGCGAACCCTGACGCGCTCTTCTTTGGCCTTCGAAGCGACTTTTTTCTTCCGCGCAACTGGGTCATAATCGAGGCCGAGGTTTCGCCTGCCGCATCGGCGGGGCTTTGCGATCTGCGCTGCGGATCGACAAAGAACACCTAAGGGACGCCTGATGAAGACGGTTTGCTCCTGCTTTTTCGCAGCCGCGGCGGCGCTCGCGAGCTGCTCTGAGATAGATTCCGACCCCGTTTTCTACTCGGGAACGGACACCTCGACGGGACGGGATATAGATTCCAGCACGGCGCTGGACCAAGGGTCCGATAGCGCCGAAGTCCCCGCCGAGTGCCCCGTCAACTCAGGCTGGCCGTGCGCCTGCGATGTCGCCTCGGTGAAGGTCTGTCAGGATGAGTCTGCGTGCGTCCAAGTCGTTTTGGAAGGCGCCCGCGGCGGTGACGCGTTTTGCTCGAAGTCCTGCGGCGGGCGCGAGGATTTGGAGTCTTGTAAAGATGTCGGAGGGTTCGGGCTACAAGGGGCTTGTGTCCTGCAAAAAAATGGTAAACGTATCGGCGACGGCATCCCTTCCCAGTGCGCGCTCGTGTGCGAATACCAAGGAGCAACGGGGAGCGCCTGCCCAACGGGGCTTGAATGTGTCCCTATTCAGCTCAGGGATCCATCGGTGAGCTTCTGTCTATGAGGGGCCGTTTTGTGGCTCATCGCGCCTAAAAAAGTTCGCCTTTTTCGGCAAAGATCAAAGCTGTGAGTGAGCTCGCCTAAAACTCGTCCACATCTTCGTCCTCTGCCCCTTCCTCTTCTTCGGCGTACTCGTCTGTCTCTGTCTCTGTCTCTG
>JAABTR010000414.1 GCA_011389755.1 Deltaproteobacteria bacterium
TCTGTCTCTGTCTCTGTCTCTTCTTCAGCGTACTCATCGTAGTCGAACTCTCCCGGCGCGGCTTCTTCTTCGAAATCCTCGTCTTCTTCGAAGCGAATTTCGATGGTTGATTCCGCGAAGAAGCTCTCCAGCGTCTCGATGAGCTCGTCTGTGTCCTCCGCTCCCCATTCGGAGACGACGTCGTCGATGGCTTCTCCGATGTCGCCAGATTCGAGGACCTCCTCGATCTGTTCGATCTGCTCGTCGGTGAAGCAGTCGCGAATATCGTCATAGAGAGTGTCGTAGTTGCCCGTAGAAATAGCCTCGTTGATAGCTTGCTTCAGGTTCACGGTACGGCGCGGGTCGACGATGATCTCAAGCACGGCCAAGTCCCTCCGGAGCCTTGTTTGGGTTGCGTTTGTCGATTCTGCGGTGATTATAGGGTGTGGTTTTAGGCTGTCAACTCATCACAATGACGGTTTCTCATCGCCCCGTCGCGGGCCTTGTCTGCTTGGAGCATCGCACCACAACTTTGCGCTTGATGCGTTGATTTTGCCGCATGTCGGCAGTACTGTCTGTCGACATGGATAGGTGTTTGTTTTCATATCTAAAGGCCCGAAGCCGGGCGACGGGGAACAGGTTATGCCGCGGTCGCTAATCGTCTGTGCTTTGTTTTTGTCTTTGTGGCCTGCTCGTCTCGCGTCACAGCCTTTGTCGGGCACCGAGAGGTCGCTTTTTTTCGGCATCGATTTCGGCGTCTCATTCGACTTGAGCGAAGACGCCCGTCGCCCACCCGACCTCTACCGTAGAGACACCGAGGCATACGCGGCGGACGCTTTCGGTATCGGTTTTGGGGGAGGTTATAGGTTCAGCGAGAGGTGGGCCCTGGAAGGCGGGTGGCACTCCCAGGAACACTCGGCGCACCCCGAGTGGGGCGGGCAAGCCCGCTACAGCACAGGGCATCTCCAGGCGAGGCTGGCATTTCCGTTGGCGACCAGGCAAACTCCCGTGCTTGGTCTGGGGGCCGTGGCGGGGAGCTTTTCCTACGGTGTCGCCAGCTTCGGCGGTTATGAAGACAACGAAACCCCGCTGGTCGGTGGGCTTGTGTCGGTCACCTTGGAGCATGAGCTCGCTTTGGGGGTCGTCGCCGTCGCGCGCGTGTCTTACGCGCCGGCCTATCGCTTCGGGATGCATGACCGTCTCGTGGTTTGGTATGACGCCGAGGGAGACGGGTTTTTCGATGAGGGTGAAGACAGCATCGTAGACGAAAAAGACTTCACGGGAGGTGATGTCGTCCATCTGATGTGGCTGGGATTTGGGATCCAGTTCGAGTGGACTCTCCGCTAGAAGAAGGCGCAGACGCCCGAACGCGCTCTTGCTGTCAAGTCCGCTCTTTTCGGGGTGAGTTTATCTGCTACAATCAAAACCATTTGATAAAGTTGTACTCGTTGTTGGGCCCGATCGGATTCTGGGTACAATTATAGGAAACGACCGGAGAGGATTGGTTAGTGGATGAGTGATTCCGGAAACGAAAGCGGGGCGCCTCCCGTGGGGAGCGATGGCATCACGATAAACGTGTTCGGCCGAACGGACGTCGGCCTCGTACGCGAGCACAACGAAGACAACTTCTTGGTGGCCGACCTTTCAGCCGGTAATCGCAGCATCAAGCCCGAGGT
Organism: Deltaproteobacteria bacterium; assembly: GCA_011389755.1. Lineage (GTDB taxonomy): Bacteria > Myxococcota_A > Polyangia > JAAYKL01 > JAAYKL01 > JAABTR01. The sequence continues at coordinate 1,656 of JAABTR010000414.1, forward strand.
CCGAACCCACGAGGTGGGCAACCAGGGGTCTTTGTTCATCGTATGCGACGGCATGGGTGGAGCTGCGGCGGGGGAGGTGGCCAGCCAGCTCGGCGTCGACACGATTTACGACATGATGCAGGAGGCCGAACCGGCCCATGACGATGAAGGGCTCGCCAGGCAGCTCGACGCCGCGATAAGCGAAGCCGGGGTGCGCATCTTTACGGCGGCCAAGGTCAATCGCAAACAGCGGGGCATGGGCACCACCGTGACAGCCGCGGTGCTCAAAGGCCCCCGGCTCATCATTGGACAGGTCGGTGACTCCCGGGCGTATATCGTCCGCAGGGGCGAGTTGACCCAGGTCACCAAGGACCAGTCTCTCGTGCAGCAGCTCATCGACGCCAAGCAGCTCACCGAGGAAGAGGCGCGCTTTTTCGATCGCAGCAATATCATCTTGCAGGCGCTCGGGACCACCGAAGAGGTTCACGTCGACATGACTTCGGTGGTCCTCAGGCGCGGAGATACGCTGGTGATGTGCAGCGACGGCCTGTCCGGCTTGGTGGAGGATGACGCGATTCGCGACGTCGTGATGCAGCTCGACGACCCCCTCGAGATGTGCAAGCGTCTGACCGACTTGGCCTGCGAGGGTGGAGGTCACGATAATATCACGGTGGTCGTGGCTCGCTTCGACGGGGGGGGGCTGCTCGAACCGCGTGGCGGCGAGACGATTTTTTACGAGAAATTTCAGTATACTCCGCTGAATCGGGACGCAGCCAACAGATCGAGGTTCAAGGATGAAGGCGAGCCGTCTGTGGTGGAAGAGATTGGCCGGCCTCTCGAAGATGTCGGGAGGGGTCGCGTCACCAGGCGCCGCAAAAGCAGCGTCCCGCTTCTTTTCTTGGGGGCGCTCGCCGGGCTGATCGCGGGGGGGGCGGTCGTTGCCTACAACATGTTCAGCGAGGGCAAGCGCAATTTGGTGGCCCCCCCCGGAACCTCTCTGGACGCCTCGAGTTTCGCGGCGGGGTCTGATCCCGAGCAGGTCCTGGGGAACCTCGGGCAGCCGATGGATACAGAGCCGATCGACGCCAGCGCTGACTCGAAAAAAAATGAGAGCGGGGCCCAGAGTGCGCGGATGGACACGTCCCTTCCTGGACAAGACATGGGCACGTTGCCCGGAGGCACGGATCTCGAAGAAGAGGGATGGGACTCGCTGATAAAGCGAGGTTCGCAAGGATTGGGGACGGTCGACGACCAGCTCCAGAGCGACACGTCGACCGGAGACGGTGAGAGCACCTCAAAAGCGATCGCCGAGAAGGCGAAAGGGGCCGGCGCGCGACCACAGACCGCAGAAAAAAAGGTGCCGAAGAAGCCCGCGAAGAAGCGCGATGTGAACAAGAGTCGACAGCAAAAAAAACAAGATGCATGGCGGCCGCCCGATGAAGAAGCTCCCAAGGAGTTGGACGAAAATCCATTTTGAGATGACTTTTTTTTTAAGCGGTCTTTTTGTGTTTCTTTAAGGAGATGAAGAGCAGTGGCTGACGAGATCATGTGCCCGAATTGTGGAGGTCCAAATCCTAAGGACACTGCGTTTTGCGGAAAGTGCGGGACCAAGCTCACCGGAAATGGGGCGGGTGAACAAGATCGCGATCCCTTGCTCGGAGCGATGGTCGGCGATCGCTTCTTGGTGCACGCCAAGCTGGGAGAAGGCGGCATGGGGGTCGTGTACAGGGCCGAGCAGACGGCGATCCAAAGGACCGTCGCGCTCAAGGTCCTGCACCCTCACCTGACGCGGGAGCAGGATCTCCACGCGCGTTTTCAAAACGAGGCGGCGGCGTCGAGTCGTCTGAATCACCCCAACACCATCACGGTCTACGACTTTGGCAAGACGAGCGACGGCTCTTTGTATATCGCGATGGAGTTCATAAAAGGGGTGAGCCTCGACGAGGAGATCGAGCAGCGCGGAGCCATGGACTGGAGGCGTGCTTGCCGGATCGCGGTGCAGATCTGCGGTTCTTTGCAGGACGCGCACGATCACAACATCGTTCACCGGGACTTAAAGCCCGAGAATGTGATGCTGTGCGAGCGCGGCGGCCAAAAAGACGTCGTGAAGGTGCTCGACTTCGGTATCGCCAAGATCCTCGGCGACGACGCGGGCGATCAGCGCAAAGCGCTCACCAAGACCGGGATGGTGTTCGGGACGCCCCAGTACATGTCGCCCGAGCAGATCAGGGGGGAGAAGGTCGACAGCCGCAGCGATATCTATTCTTTAGGCGTCATTCTCTACGAGATGATGGCCGGGGAGCTGCCTTTTAAATCGGAGAGCCCCATGGGGGTCTTGACCAAGCACCTCATGGACGCTCCCAAGGCGCTGAGCACCTTGGAGCTGCCGGTTGCGTTGCCCAAACAGGTCGAGGACGTCGTCATGTCGGCCTTGGCCAAGGCCGCCGACGACAGGCCCGGGAGCATGCGGGAGCTGGCCGAAAAGCTCATGGCGGCCGCCGGCCTGGGCGCCACCGGGCTCATGGATGCCCAGGTGCAGACGAGCGGCGCCGGGCAGTCCAGATCGACGGCTGTCATGTCGCCCCCTGTCACGCCGGGATCGTCGGCATTGGGCACGGCGCGAACCGAGACGATGGGGGCTGTCGCCAGCGGCAAGGCGGTGGGCGCTGACAAGAAAAAAGGCGGCCTCATAGTCATAGGTCTCGTCATCGGAGCCCTGGTGCTGCTGGGAGGCGGAGGCGCCGCGGCGTGGTATTTCTTGGCCGGGCCGGGGGCGTTGAGCTCCGGTGCGCCGACCCTCGCGAACAATCAGCTCAATGTGCCGGGGCCGGCCGGGCCTCAAGGCGGGCCGCCGATTCAGCCCCCGATCGCGGCGCCTGAGCAGACGGATCAAGAATCCTCCGACCAGGCCGGCGAGGCCGTGGCGTCGTTGCCCGCGGTCATCGAGGACGACGAGAAAGAAGACCAAAGGGACGCAAAGCCTGCTCAGCGCCGTGATGTTCGGTGCAGCCTCTTGCGCGTGGACGATCACCCCGTCACGGCGGCGCTGGGCGCCTATCTCAAGAGCAAGCAGGCGGCCGTGCGCAAGTGCGCGGTGGACGAGGGCACGACCGCGAGGTTTTCTTTTAGCATCCCCAAAGACTCGACGAGCTTGGACAAGATTCACGCGGGCTCTTCGAGCGAAATGGACGGGTGCCTGC
>JAABTR010000415.1 GCA_011389755.1 Deltaproteobacteria bacterium
CTTTTAGCATCCCCAAAGACTCGACGAGCTTGGACAAGATTCACGCGGGCTCTTCGAGCGAAATGGACGGGTGCCTGCAAAAGATCATGGCGGGCGCCCAGTCCCCCCAGGCCGCACAGGAGACTCGTGTGGGCACCGCGGCGTTTACCCTGGGCAAGAAAAAGGGGGCCGTCCATCTTTGCACGATTAAAGTTTTGACCAAGCCGGTCAACAGAAAAGTGAGCCCCGGTGGAGTGAAGAAGGTGCTTCCTGTCAAGCCGGGACTCATCAAAATCAACAAAGACAAGAATTGAGTAGAGTCGCAATGGGAGCGCAGTCGGAAGCGGCACTCGTTACCGTGAGGTAGAAAAGACAAATGGCGAAGCTGGTCGTATTTGGAAGCGAGGGCAGGCGCGAGATCGTGCTCGAAGCGCAAAACACACTGGGGCGACATCCAGAAAACCGGATTCAGATTTTGGACCGGGTCGTCTCCAAGGAACACTGCGTCATCACCAAGCAGCCCAAAGGTTATAATCTTAAAGACTTCGGGAGCCTCAACGGCACGTATGTCAACAAAAAGCGCGTCGAAGGCGACGTGTTTTTGAGCGATGGCGACGAGATCACCTTGGGCAATACGCGCTGCATGTTCCTCAGCGAGGAGATCACCGACAGCGCGACCAAGCTGGTGGACGTCACCGAGCAGGAGATCGAAAGTCACATCCGCTCCAAGGTGGCGGTCTGCCAAGATCGCTTTTTGCCGGAAAAGGAGATCGCAGACGAGAGGAGCCTGCGCGCCGATTACGAAAAGCTGCGCGTGGTCTACGAGCTGCAAAGGGATATCGGACTGGAGCCGGACATCGACCTTCTGCTTCAGCGGATCTTGGAGCGCACGTTCGAGTTTCTAAACTGTGACCGCGGCGTCGTCTTGATGGCGGATGAGGAGGGTCAGTTCAACAAGCCCCGAGCCTACAAGACGAGGAACCCGGACGACAAGCTGGTGGTGTCGTCGACGCTCCTAAAGCAGGTGCAGATCGAGCGCCAGGGCATCTTGTCGTCGGACGCCCGCATGGACACCCGGTTCAAAGAAGCGCGCTCGATGATCATGCAGGGGATACGGTCCTCGATGGCGGTGCCGATCATGCACCAAGACGAGATGCTCGGCATCATGGTGATCGACTCATCGGTGGCCGTGAACGCCTACACGGAAAAAGACCTCCTCTTACTGTCGAACATCGCCAATCAGACGGCGCAGCTCATCCGCAACACTCAGATGGCGAAGAAGATGGAGAAGGACGCCGCCACCCGTGAGCGTTTCCAGCGGCTTTTGTCACCTGACCTGGCTGAGATGGTGGTCTCCGGAGAGCTCAGCGTCGAAAAAGGCGGGGAGAACCGCAGCGCCACGGTGCTCTTTGCGGATATTCGCGGTTTCACATCGATGAGCGAAAACATGCGGGCTCACGACGTCCTGCAGATGCTCAACGAGTACTTCGAGGTCATGGTGGAGATCGTCTTCCATCACGAAGGGACCGTGGACAAGTTCGTGGGCGACGAGATCATGGTGCTGTGGGGCGCACCGGTCTCGCACCAGGACGATCCGGCGCGGGCGGTCCGGGCGGCCCTCGACATGCGGAGGGCGCTCATCGGGTTCAACCAGGAGCGCCTCGACGTGGGCAAACAACCCATCGAGGTCGGCATCGGGATCAACACAGGAGAGCTGGTGGCCGGATACATAGGCTCCACAAGAACCATGAGCTACTCGGTCATCGGCGACACGGTCAACACCGGGGCGAGGTTGTGCTCGGCCGCTCAAGCCGGTCAGATCATCATCTCTGAGAACACATGTGCCGCCCTCGACGATGATTTCGATGTCCAGATGCTCGAACCGATCATGGTCAAGGGGAAAGCAAAACCCCTCAAGGTCTACTCCGTGCTCGGCTCCCGGGAGACGGTCGGGATGTTCGATGTCGCCAAAGGCGAAAAAACGGCCTCTCACAGGTTGCCAGGCGAGTAGCACCCGGGGAGCTTTAAAAAAAAATCTCACGGGCGTTGTGAGGGGCTTGACGCCGACTTCGAAGTCAACTATCAATGTCGGCGCAATTTGACATGTTCTTTGCGGGACTAACTCAGTGGTAGAGTGCTAGCTTCCCAAGCTGGAAGTCG
>JAABTR010000416.1 GCA_011389755.1 Deltaproteobacteria bacterium
TGCTCGGGCAGCAGCCCACTCACGCCAAAGCCATCGAGGCTCTGGAGAGGCTGGCCGGCGACGAGTCGGTGCGCGCTCGGGCCATAGAGGTCATCGAACCGCTTCACCGGGAATCGGCTCGCTGGGACCGGCTCGCGCGCATCCTCGAGCTCAAGCTGGAGATCTTGGACGATCCGGCGGACCGGCTCGAAGAGTTCGTCGGCCTGGCCGAGCTCCATGAGAACGGGCGCAGCGATCCGGCCAAGGCTTTTGAGGTCTACTCGCGGGCTCTGGCCGAAGCACCGGGGGACGAGCGGGTCATTGAATCCCTCGAGCGGATCGCCGAAGCCGAGCGGTTGTGGGACGAGCTCGACCGGGTCTACGCCAAACGGGTGGACGACGTTTTCGAGCCCGAAGTCGAGACGCGGCTGCTCATGAGGCTCGGGCGCTTGCGGGAGACCCACCTCAGCGAGCTCTCCAAAGCCATCGAGGCTTACAGGCGGGCTCTCGACAGCGGAAGCACCGATCCCAAGCTCCTCGAGGCGCTCGATCGGCTCTATTCCCGAGAAGGCCAGTGGAATGAGCTGGACGAGATACTCGACCGCAAGATCGAGCTCGCGACGACGCCCGAAGAGATCAACCAGTGGAGGATCCGCCAGGGCCACATCCGGGAGACCGAGTTCGACAACATCGTGGGGGCTGTCAGCGCATATCGGGACGTCCTCGAGACCGTGCCGAGCAACGACGAGGCCTGCGCCGCGCTCGAGGCGCTCTTGGAGCGGGATGACTACGTCGAGGAGATCGTGGAAGTCCTCACCCCCGTTTACGAGAACCGGGGCGAGCCCCACAGGATAAGCGACCTGTTCGCCCACCGGCTCCGTGTGGCCGAAGTGGACAGCGAGAGGGTGCAGCTTTACCGGGATCTGGCCTCCCATCAAGAGCAGTCCCTCGGCGATCTCAACGCGGCGTTCGAAGCGTACGCCAAGGCTTTTGCCATCGACCCGACCGATTATGGCTTGCTCGGCGAGCTGGAGAGGCTGGCGTCCGAGCTGGGAGCCTGGACCGCGCTGGTGGAGGCGGTGGAAGCGGTCCTTGCGAGCGACTCCCTCGACGCGATGGGATCGGTGCAGCTGGGGCTGAAGGTGGCCAAGTGGGCGGCGACCAACGTGGGAGATCCGGCCAAGGCCGAAAAGCTCTACCGAGACGTGCTCGAGAAAGAGCCCGAACATACAGAGGCGCTGGCGGCGCTCGAAGGGTTATTGCGGGAGCTCGGCCGTTTCGAGGACCTCTTGCCCATCATGGAGAGGCGCGCCGAGGTCATTTTCGACCTGGACGACAAAAAGGAGCAGCTCAAGAAGACGGCCCACGTGGCCCAGTTCGAGCTGGGCAACTCCGAGAAGGCCATGCAGGCCTACGCAGGGATCTTGGAGCTGGATGAGAGCGACACAAACGCCCTCGACTCTCTTATCATCTTGACCGAGGACACCGAGGACTACGCGTCGTTGGTCGAGCTGCTCGAGACGCGAGCGATGCACACCCAGGACGTCGTGGAGTCCAACCGGTTCCGGCACCGCGCAGCCACGCTCTATGCCGGTCCGCTCGAGGATTCGGAGCGGGCGCTGGAGAG
>JAABTR010000417.1 GCA_011389755.1 Deltaproteobacteria bacterium
TTACCGCGAGGTGCTCCAGATGAATCCGCTCGACAAGGATGCCTCGGTTCAGCTCGAGACTCTGCTCGCCCGACTCGAAAAGTGGGACGACCTTCGAGATGTTTTTGTGGATCGTCTGGGCGTGGCCGAGGACGACGCGCTTCGGATCGAGACTCTGCATAAACTGGCGGACCTCATTTTGTCTCGGTTTGACGAACCCGAGGATGCCATCGGATACCTGGGCGATATTCTCTCCACCTCCCCCGAGGACGAGCGGGCGCTGTCGCAGCTCGAGAATATCTACGGGAGGACCGAGCGCTGGCAAGATCTCGTGGAGTTGCTCGAGGGACAGGCCGAGCGGGCGCGCGAGGTGCACTCCACCGAAGAGGAGATGAAGCTCTTGGTGCGCATCGGCAACATCTGGGACGAGAAGCTGACCGACCCGGACAGGGCCACGGACATCTATGAGCGCGTCCTCGATCGGGATCCCGAGCATACAGGAGCCTTGGCGGCGCTGGCTCGGCTGTACGAGTCGGCCGGAGACTGGGATCGCTGCGGCGAGGTTCTGCAAAAAGCCGTGGACGCCGGGCGGGGCGGGCCCGACGAGGCCGAGGTGCACTTCCGGCTCGCCCGGCTCAACCAGACTCACTTGGATAACGAGGAAGTCGCTGCGCAGGAGCTCCACAAAGCCGTGGCCTGCGACCCGGGCCACGCTGAGGCCAATCGGGCTCTGGCTGAGCATTGCGAGCAGACCGGCGACACGCAGGGGCTGCTCGAAGCCCTCGTGCGCGAGGAGGCCCACCTCGACGATCCCGGAGAGAAAGTGGCTAAGCTCATAACCATCGCCGATCTGCAAAAAGGACCGGCAGGTGACCCTTCGGGGAGCGTCGCTTCGTTGGAGCGGGCCAAGGAGCTCTCCGGTGACAACAAGGACGTGCTGCTTCGACTTTCGGACGCGTACATCGCGGCCGGACGGCAAGACGACGCCATCCCGGTGATCGAGTCGCTCATCGACGCGGAGACCGACGGCGGGAAGAAACGCTCCAAAAAAGCCGCCTTGTACCACCAGCGCTTGGCCCAGGCCTACCTCGCCCGGGGCGAATCCGACAAGGCGCTGGAAAATCTCGAGGGGGCCTACAAGCTCGACATCACCAACGTGGAGGTCCTCGTGAGCCTCGGCAAGCTCTACTACGAACGCGAAGAGTATGACAAAGCGGTCAAGCTCTTCCGCGCCCTGCTTCTGCAGAAGCTCGACCCGAATATCGGCGTCACTAAAGCCGATGTTTACTGGTATGTCGGGGACATCTCCTT
>JAABTR010000418.1 GCA_011389755.1 Deltaproteobacteria bacterium
CTGCTTCTGCAGAAGCTCGACCCGAATATCGGCGTCACTAAAGCCGATGTTTACTGGTATGTCGGGGACATCTCCTTGAGGCAGGGGGATTCAAGGAAGGCCAAGGGCATGTTCGTCCGGGGGCTGGATGAGGACAAGAACCACGAGCGCTGCAAGGAAGGTCTCGCTCGGGCCAGCAGCTGAAAACCTCATCGTTGGAGCCATGAAGTTGCGCGTCCTGGCCGCGCTGGCTGTCTTTTTCATTCGTCTTTTGCGCCTGACCTGGCGGGTTCGCGTCGCCGGTCCGGCTCCGCCGGCCGATCGCCGGGCGATCTTCTGTTTTTGGCACGGCCGGCAAGCCGGGTTGCTCGCGTATCCCTTGCGGCGCGAGACCGTAGTGATGACCTCGTTGTCTCGCGACGGAGCGCTCCAAAGCCGGATCATGCGGGCTTTGGGATTTGCGGTGGTGCGCGGCTCCTCGAGCCGGGCGGGGGCGGCGGGACTCAAAGGTCTGGTCGACGCCGTGCGCGCGGGCGCGGACGCGGCGTTGGCTGTGGATGGACCGCGGGGCCCCGCTTTTCGGGCTAAAAACGGGGCGGCCCACGCCGCTTTGAAAACAGAAGCGGTTTTGCTTCCCATGGCCGTGCGGGCGAGCAGCCACTGGCGGTTTGCACGCTCTTGGGACGATTACCGCTTGCCGAAGCCGTTCGCCGAGATCCTCGTCGAGAGGGGCCGAGCCATCGAGCCGCAAGGAAGTGTGGCGGAGATCACCGGCGCCCTCGAGCAGGCGATGAAAGATCTGGAAGAAAAGACATAGGAAGGACCGATGTTGCCGGTGCCCGGCCAGGGTTTCGTGGCGGCCGGCCGAGGGACCCTCGACGTGGACTGATCCCAAGCGGCGAAGATCATTTCCTCAAGACCGCCTTTCGGCCCAGGTAGACCACTTCCCAGTCGGGTGGGATCTCCTTTTCGTCCAGAGGCGTCAGCTCCACGGCCCCGCTTTGAGGGTTGCGCACGCCGATGAGCGCCACCTTGTGCTTCGCGTGTATTTTTTGCGAGAGCTCACCGTAGCTCATGGAGCGGGAGTAGGGGATCGACTCGATGTAGAGACTGTGGGCTCCGGCTGAGGCCACCTGGCTCATGATCTTGCCGCTGCCCGGCACGAGCGCGGCGTGGGCGAGCAGCGAAAATCCAAGACGGGTGGTCTCCACCACTTCGTCGGCCCCGGCGGTCAGCGCGTGACCGGCGTTCTCGGGATCCAAGATCTCGGCGACGATGTACAAGGCGCGGATGCGCTGCGCGTCGGTGGGTTGTTTGCTCATGTAGGAGCGCAAGGTGAACGCCACCAAGATGCTGGTGGCGTCGGCCTGGGAGGGCGGCACCCCTCGCGAACCGACGACGATGGCGGCGTGCGCGTGGGAGAGTCTCACTTTGTCGAGCTCGCTCTCCTTAGAGGGATCGCCGCTGATCCAGATGAAGTCGGGCGGAAGCTCGCCCGGCCTGTCTCCGGCCCCGAAAACCACCAGCGGTTTT
>JAABTR010000419.1 GCA_011389755.1 Deltaproteobacteria bacterium
GGATCGCCGCTGATCCAGATGAAGTCGGGCGGAAGCTCGCCCGGCCTGTCTCCGGCCCCGAAAACCACCAGCGGTTTTTGCTGGGCTTCGTTCTCGTCGAGCAGCGCCTCGAGGATGAGCGCGGCGGCGGGATCGTAGCCGCAGATCACGATGTGGTTGGTGTACAGCGACATGCGAAACTGGTCCTTTCTCAGGCCGGTGAGGACTCGAAGCAGCGTGCTGCCCACCAGACCCGCGAAGAGCGCCAAGGTGAACATCCCCATCACCATCACCACGCTCGCGACGACGCGACCTTGAGGGGTCACGGGGGTGATGTCGCCGAAACCCACCGTGGTGAGGGTCACCATGGCCCACCAGACCCCGTCGGCGATGTTTTGAACGCCGCTGGGGTCGCCTCGCTCGACGAGAAAGATGGTGATGCCGCCCACGAGCACCACGAACAGGAGAAACCCCAAGGTGAACATGTACAAGAGGGCGTTTTCTTGGAACGTCCGAAGGATACCCAAAAAAGGGCTCGAATAGCGAAACAGCCGCACCCCGCGCAGAAGGCGCAGAAGCCGGAGGGCGCGCAGGCCTCGAAGCACGGGCACCAGCGCCGCAACCGCGAGGAGATCGATGAGGAACAAAGGGGTCAGGATGTAGCGCAGACGGCCGAGCAGCTCTCTGCGCAGCTTGGATGTCGGGCTTCCTTTGAAAAGGTGCGTGCTCGGGGGATCGAAAAAAATCACCCGCAGGGACAGCTCCACCGCAAAACAGGCCAGCACAATGTGGTCGGCGTGCAAAAGAGCCTCGGGGATCGGGTGACCCTTCGTCGTGAGGATCATCTCGATGCCGAAGAGCACCGACGCTATGATGATGAGCCCCCAGACCACGCTCTCCGAGATGCGAAAGACAAAGGTCCCCCGCTGGTGAAAGGCGCGATTCATGAGCCGAAACAGCGCCGCCGGGGCCCTTAGCCCCTCTGCCCTCGCGCTGAAAGTTACTTTTGCCATGGCGCATTATCCCCGACGTCGCGCGTTATCGCAAAGAATGGAGCCGCGATTTTGGAAAGGCATCTTCGGGCACCGATTTGAAAACTGTGGTTTTTCTTACAGACTTTGTTTCGTGCAGTGCACGGGACTTTTCTTTAAAATGCGGACCCGGCTCATCTAGAGGTGCATGGCGCGATGGAGAGGTGTTGCATGAAATATAGGCGTAGCGTGTGGTATCAGGCGTATGTTTTGCTCGGGCTCTTTGTGTTTTCGGTGGCCGCGTGCGGGACGAAAGACAACGACCGTTCGAGTGACGGCAGCGGAACGGGCACCGAGTCCGAGACCGGTGGCGATTCCGAGACCGAAACCGAGTTCGAGACCGACGAAGAGATTGGTGAGGTGAAGTCATTTTCCTTAGGCGATTACCTCTTCACGGTGACCGAGGGGCGCCCGGGGCGGGTGGAGGTGGCCGACGCGGTCGACGGAGGCAGGCTGATGTGGAGGTCGGCCGCCGGCTCAGCGGTGGTCTTCGCCCAGCGGGCGACCTTCGAGGCCGAAGAGAACCGCGGTTCGTTCACCCTCGAGGACAAAGTGGAGACGAGCTGTGAACGCTCCACCATAGAGACGGCAAAAAGATCTGGGGAATCGGTGCTGGTCGAGGGGAGGCTCTTGGGCGAGGGCTGTGAGGCGAGCTTCACGGTGACCTTCACCGCCAAAGAGGACCATGTCGGGATGGTCGCCGCTTTGGAACCGGGGCAGACCGGCCTGAACCGGGTGGTCCTCGGCGCGGGCTCATCGGCAGACGAAAAGTTCTTTGGTTTTGGAGAGCAGTTCAGCTACATGGATTTAAAAGGGCGCTCTTTCCCGGTGATGGTTCAAGAGCAGGGCATCGGCCGGGGGGACGAGACGATCACGTCCTTGATCAACTCGGTCTACCCGGGCGTGGGCGGCTCCTGGTTCAGCACCTACTTCCCCATGCCGTACTACCTGACCGACACGAACAGGGGATTTGTCCTCGAGAACACCGAGGTGTCATTCTTCGACCTGAGCGCCGCCGATAAGACCACCATCAAGCTCGTCGGCACGCAGCTGCGCGGGCGCATCCTGCGCGGAGGGGAGCCTCTGGAGATCATCGAGTCCCTCACCGCGTACACGGGTCGGATGCAGCCTCTGCCCGATTGGATCAACCGGGGCGCCGTGGTGGGAATGCAGGGCGGCACCGCCGAGGTCCGGGAGAAGCTGGCGAGGCTCGAAGAGCGAGAGTGTCCGGTGGGCGCCTTTTGGCTCCAGGACTGGGTGGGCAAGCGCACCACTATCTTCGGCTCCCAGCTGTGGTGGAACTGGGAGATCGACGACGAGCAGTACCCCGGCTGGGATCAGCTCGTCACCGATCTCGAGGCCGATGGAATCCGGGTCATGACCTATGTGAGCCCGTTTATCGCCGACGTCGCGGCCGAGAAGACGAATGTCAAGCGCAACCTCTACGCAGAGGCTCACGCAAACGGCTACCTGGTCCTCAACTCCGAGGGCGAGCCCTACAAGATAAACAATTCGTCTTTCGACGCGGGCATGATCGACTTGACCAATGTCGAGGCGGTGGCCTGGTACGAGGATGTCATCGTCGACCAGGTGCTCGGCGCGGGCGCATCGGGCTGGATGGCCGACTACGGAGAGTCGCTGCCCGTCGACGCCGTGCTTCACTCGGGCGCGAATCCCGCCGCGTATCACAACGAGTACCCGGTGCGCTGGGCCGAGCTGAACGCCGATCTTTTGGAGGAGCAGGGAAGGGAGGACGTGGTGTTCTTCACCCGCTCCGGTTACAGCAAGAGCCAGAGCTACTCGCGTCTCTACTGGCTCGGCGACCAGATGGTGGATTGGGGTGAAAACGACGGGATCAGGTCCGTGGTCACGGGGCTCTTGTCCGGCGGGGTGTCGGGAGTCAGCCTGAACCACAGCGATATCGGAGGGTACACCACGTTGGACATGTTCGACGTCACGCGGTCCGAAGAGATTCTCTTGCGCTGGATGGAGCTGGCCGCGTTCACCCCGGTCTATAGGACCCACGAGGGCAACCAGCCCGAGAACAACGTCCAGTTCTACAGCAACGAAGAGACCTACGCTCATTTCACCAGGTTCGCCAAGGTCTACGCGGCGGCGGCCGACTACCGAGAGATCCTCATGGAGGAGGCGGCGACGCGCGGCTGGCCTCTCGTTCGCCACACGGCGCTTCATTATCCGAACGATCCCGAGGCCTGGAAAGCCGGCGAGCAGTGGCTTATGGGTTCGGACATTCTAGTGGCGCCGGTCATCAACGAGAGCGCCGAGGTGGTCTTGGTCTACTTTCCCGAGGGGAAGTGGGTGCACCTTTGGAGCGGCGAGGAACACGGCAGCGCGAGCGCCGGCGAATGGGCGATCGTGGAGGCCCCCATGGGACAGCCGGCAGTCTTCGTGGCACGGGGCTCGAAAAACGGGGCTCAGTTCTTGGCGAATCTGCAGGAGAGGGGGCTCATCGAGTTGTACCGGCCGGGAGACGGCGGCGACACCGACTCAGCCACGGACAGCGACGCCGACACCGACACGGCGAGTCAAGACGACACCGATTCGGCCCCGGACAGCGTGGGCACCGACTCGGCTGCCCAGACAGACAGCGGGGTCGACTCCGATGTGGGCACGGGGACTTTGAGCGACTCAGGCCCTGACTCCGAGACA
>JAABTR010000420.1 GCA_011389755.1 Deltaproteobacteria bacterium
GGGAGGATCCGCGGCGTGGTCACCGACAAGGGTCGCTACGAGGCCCCCATCGTGGTGGTGGCCACGGGAGCCGACGCGTCGCAGGACGGCCGGGCCCTCGGCATCGGCATCCCAGTGATGCCGGACTCCCACGAGGCCGGGATCACCGCGCCGGTGGAGGCGTTCCTCGCGCCCCTCGTGGTGGACATGCGCCCGGGGCCCGAGGGAAAGACCGCCAACTTCTACTTCGGTCAAAACGACGAGGGGCAGATCATTTTTTGCTACACGCCCAAGGAGCTCTTCGTAGGCGACGACCGGGAGAGCCTCTCGGAATTTTTGCCCATCCTAGCGAGCCGGATGATCACGCTCATCCCGAGGCTGCGGCACATCCTCGTGCGCCGCGTCTGGCGCGGCTGCTATCCCATGACGCCGGACGGCGTGCCGATCATCGACAACGTTCCGGAGATCGAGGGCCTCACCCTGGCGGTGGGCATGTGCGGTCAGGGGTTCATGCTCGGACCCGGCGTGGGGCAGGAGATCGCCGCCTTGGCTGTGGACAAAGAGACGTCCCTGCCCGATGAGGCCCACGAAAAGGTCCGCTACGGCCGTGATTACCGCCGCAGCGTGACCGAAGCCCTCAAGTAAATTCTTTTTTTTTAATTATCTGCAAAAGCAAAACGTCCATGGTCATTGAGGGCAACGAAGATACATGTATCTTTGTTGCCACACTTGAGGGAGGCGGCCCCCCTCATAGCGGCCCTTTCGGCAAAGGCTCCCCGGGGCTTGGCACTGCGTTTGCTTATAGTTCGAGCGCGTGAGAAGCTTTTGGGACGCCTTAAATCACAAAAAGGCAGGACGATATGAACTTCAACCTTAAAATAGCGGCACTCATTATAGCGGCGCTGGTGCTTTGTTGCCCGGTCGCCTCTGCGGTGTCCTTCAGCGATGAGGAGATATCCAAGCTCGCGGCGGGCGAGATGATCACGAGGACGCATCCGAGCTCGGGGAAGGACTCCCTGGTGGGGGGCACGTCCTTTGTCCTCATAGGCGCTCCCCCGCAGATTGTGTGGCAGCAGTTCAACCGAATCGACACCTGGAACCAGGTCTATCCGTACACGTATGAATCCCGCGCCATCGCCAGAAAAGACAACGCCGTGGCGGTCAAGCTGCGCGTGGGCGTCCCCCTCTTGCAGGGGGACGTGGTCTTGACGATGGTCAAAAAACCGGAAACATTTGAAGCTGTGACATCATTGAAAAAGGAAAAGTCCACGCCGCTCGCTCAGGATGTGCAGAGCAAAATTCGCTTCGTCGCCCAGCCCGGAAACAAGACGCTGGTCATCTACTCGGTCTTGGCGCGCACGCCGTTTTCGGCGCTGACGGCCGTCTTGGGCGCAAAGGTCATTACCGATCTGGAGCGGGTTTTGCTCTCCTTGCCCGAGCGGCTCAAAAAGTGGATGGAGAAGAGTGGGACGGCGAAACCTTTGGCAACTTGAATGATTCTCTATGTTGCTTCGTCTTTTTTTAGGGCGATTTTTGAAAACCACCTGCGGAAGATGGTCTTATGAAGAACGGGTCTAAATATTGTGTCGCAGCGCTCATGGCGTTTTTGACTCTTCCGGTTTTGACCGCGGCCGAGGAGGGCACAAGCTCTCGGTTCAGCGATGAAGAGATCGAGAAGCTCAAGGACGGCAAACTGGTCATGCGGCCTCACCCCAAGTCCGGGACCGGCTCCCTCATCGGCGGGACATCGTTCATTTTGGTCAACGCGCCCCCCCAAGATGTGTTCGAGCAGTTTGGCGAGGTGGAGAGCTGGACCGAGGTTTTCCCCCACACCTATGAGTCCAAAGCGGTGGCGCGCAAGGGTGACGCCGTCGCTGTCAAGCTTCGGGTGGGGGTCCCACTTATTCAGGCCGGCTTGTACCTCACCATGCTCAAAAAGCCCAAAGAGCTCGCGGCGGTCTTCAGCCTCAACAAGAGTCAAAAATCCGGCATCGTAAGCGATGTGAACGCCACGATTCGATTCGTGCCCCAGCCGGGGAGCCGCACCTTGGTGATCTGCTCCATCATGACGCGCACCGCCTTTTCGGCGTTCGTGGCCCTTTTGGGCGATCAAGCGGTGCAGGATTTGGAGCGAAATCTCTTGTCGATTCCAAAGAAGCTCAAAAAATGGGTGGAGGAGACGAAAGTCGAAAAAACCCCGGTGCCCCACTTCGCGAGTCGTTAAAAAAGGTCACAGCTCGGTGTTTTCGATCCCTCGGTCGGCGTAGATCTGCGCGACGAAGTCGCTGATGCGTTTTTTGTAGGTGTCTTCGTAGGCTTCTGCGTCGCCTGCGGGCAGCTCGTCCGGGTGGGAGTAGCGGGACGGATCTCTCATCGACGGGACCGGGATGTTTCCGTGGTTCGCGCCTTCGATGCGGAAGTACCGGTTGAGGTCGTTATTTCCCTCGATGACATCCCAGAGGTCGTCGCCGTTGCCCACCGACACGATCCCGTCGGCTGTGCCGTGCATCATGAGCATGGGCAGGCTGATTTTTTCGAATCGGCTCGCGTTGTCCATCTCCGATTTGAGATACCACGACGAGAGCCTGCGTTTGTGCTCGTTCATGAAGCGCAGGGCGGTCTCGAAGGTGGACTCGGTAAAACAACCTATGATGCGGGGGAATTTGTCCGGCTGGGAGCAAAGGTGCGCCGTGGGAGCGCCGCCCATGGAGAAACCGAAGGGGAGGATGTCGCCCACGTCCTCTCGCTTCTCAAGCTCCCGATAGACGGTTTCGGCGTCTTCGTAGACATTTTCTTCGGTGGTTCTGCCTTCGCTGGCGCCGTAGCCGCGGTAGTCGTACATGGCCACGAGGAACCCCATGTCCTCGAAGTAGGCGAGCCGGTGCCAGTAGTCGAGCATGTTGCCGCCGGTGCCGTGGCTGTACAGCACCGCGGGGCGGGCGCTTTGAGGGATCGTAGGATCGAGTTTTTCGGTCGCGGCCTCCACGGTGATGAGGTGGATGCTCTTGCCGTTGCTTCCCGAGACGACCTTTCGGCTGTCGATGCGATCGGGGTCTATGCCGTCGAGGTCGCTCCGGGTGAAATCGTAGTCGCTCATGCTCGCCGGCCGCGACGCGAACAGGATCGGGTCGCCTCGCAAAATGCAGCCCCAAAAGGCGGCGCACGTGCAGCCAATTACTGCGAAACCGATAATTTTTCTCATCTCAGGCGCGACTCCCTTCATCTTGAGCGGTGCCCCCAAAATAGCCACTCGGTGCCAGCCTGGAAAGGATGGGCCGAAAAATGGGGGGCCTCAAAGTAAAAAGGGCAGCTGGGCGTAAAGTCGACAATTTGATAAAGACGATAGTCTCGCCGTTGTGGTCGGGACGGACCGGCGAGGGGTTTAAGCGGTGTTTTTTTAAAGACGAGAGGTTGGACGTGCAAAGACGAACGATGATGACGGTTTTGTGGATGCTCATACCCTGCGTGCTCGGATGTGGGGCCGCGAAAAATGGGGCGGAGACCCCGAGCACGCCAAACGCAAAGGACGAGATCGCCGACGAGGAGGTGCCCATGGCTGAGCGAGAAGTGGTCGGGGAGACGATCGAGAAGGTCGTGGAGCGCTGCGGCGACAAAGACCGCCCGCGTATCGAGCGCGGCGTGCGGCAGGTCGCGGCCAATTGGCGCTCGTCGGACGGTGATGACGAGGCCTTCGGCGCCTTTTGCGTGGAACAATTCATTGCCGATGAGGCGCAGCTCGAGGTCTTGCACGCCCGCATACAGGACAACCTGGAGCAGGTCCACGGCCACCTGCTGGAGGTCGAGCGCTACCTTCGCGAGCCCACCGATCTCACCCGGGGCGACATCTTGCCCATCGATCAGATGTTCGCGGGGTACGATCTTCGCTCCCACGTGGTCGAGGATCTCTTTACGAGCAAGATAGCCTTTGTGGCGCTTTTGAACTTCGAAGACGCCACTTTGGAGGAGATGCTCGAAGACGGAGGCGCGTGGAGCCGGGATGCGTGGGCGCGGGTTCGCCTGGCCCAGATGTTCTCGTCCCGGGTCCCGAGCGAGGTGGAGCAGCAGATCACCGCGGCGTTTGTGGGAGCCGACGACTACATCAACAACTACAACATCCATATGCACCACCTGCTGACGAGCGACGGCAGGCGGCTGTTCCCCGAGGACCTGAGGCTCATCAGCCACTGGGGGCTTCGAGACGAGCTCAAGGCCCAGTATGGACAAGAGGGAGCCCTCGAGCGGCAGCGGATGATCTTCGAGGTCATGAAGGCGATCGTCACCCAAGAGATCCCCGCGGTGGTCATCGATAACCCCAAGGTCGATTGGGTGGTGGCGGCGAACGAGGTCCGGCCCGCAGGCGAAGACGCAAAGAAGAAGATCCCGGCGAAGCCCGAGGGCAACCGGCGGTTCGAGAAGATGCTGGGGACCTTTGAGGCGGTGCGCCTCGCCGATCCCTACCACACCAAGACGCCGACCTATGTGGATCGAAAGTTCGAGGTCGACCGGGAGATTTCCAAGGAGCAGGTGGTGTCGCTGCTCGAGTCGGTGCTCACGGCGCCGGTGCTCGAAGATGTAGGCGCGCTCGTCTCCAAGCGCCTGGGCCGTCCCCTCGAGCCCTTCGACGTTTGGTACAATGGGTTCACCTCCCGCGGGGACCACAGCGAAAAGGACCTGGACGCCAAGGTGCGCGCCAAGTACCCGAGCCTCGAGGCTTTTAAAAAGGACATCCCGAGTATCCTGGGCAAGCTGGGATTCGACAAAGGAACGGCCGCTTTTCTGGCTTCGAAGATCGAGGTGGATCCGGCCCGTGGCGCCGGTCACGCCTGGGGCGCCGATCGCCGAGAGGACAGCGCGCACCTTCGGACCCGCCTGGGCAAAGACGGCATGGACTACAAAGGCTATAACATCGCCATCCACGAGCTGGGGCACAACGTGGAGCAGGTGCTCTCCCTCAACAAGATGGACCACAACCTCTTGGCCGGCGTGCCCAACACCGCCTTCACCGAAGGCTTCGCCTTTACGTTTCAGGCGAGGGACTTAGAGCTTCTGGGCCTGCCTTCGAAAAGCCCGGACAAAAAGCACCTGACCGCCGTGGACACCCTCTGGTCCACGGCCGAGATCGCGGGGGTGGCCATGGTGGATATCGCCCTTTGGGACTGGCTCTACGAAAACCCGGGCGCCACCCCCGACGAGCTGGCCGCGGCCACGGCCCGGATCGCAAAGGACGTGTGGAACCGCTACTTCGCTCGGGTCTTCGGGACAAAGGACCAGATCCACTTGGCCATCTACTCCCACATCATCGACGGCGGGATGTACACCCCCGACTACCCCATCGGGCTCATCATCCAATACCAGCTCGAGAAGCACTTCGAGGAAAAAGGGCTCGCCGGCGAGATGGAGCGCATGTGCCGCCTGGGCATGTTGACGCCTCAGGCCTGGATGCAAGCGGCGGTGGGCGCGCCGATCTCGGCGCGGCCCCTCATCGAGGACGCGGTGTCCGCCGCGGCGGCGCTCAAGTCAGCAAAATGAGAATCGGACGATAGGACAGGAGAAAACGATGAAGAGCGTAATGAAAAGCATGACGAAGGCGGCGGGGGCGGGGATGCTCTGCGCCGGGCTCGCGGGGTGCTGCGGCGCCGCGCCGGCTGCGCAGCCCAAAGAGCCGAAGCCCGCCGTTCAAGCTGAGACCCAAACCCCTGAGGCGGACGAACAGCCCATCCCCGAATCTTTTTCGGGCATGGATAGGATCGTGTTCAACGCGGCGGCCGCCCGACTCGATATCCCGGTCTTTTGGATACAAGATGAAAATGAAAACGGCGCCATAGAGCCTGGTGAGGTGGCGAGCCTCGTGTTCTACGACCCACAAGCGAACTGGGTCGTAGACGGTAAGTTTACAAAGGAGTTTGCCGCGGCCCACGCGGCTATCCTCGAGGCGACAAAGGGCGAGCCCACCTACGAGGGTCTGGGCGAGAAGGAGATCGCCCGGCGCAAGGCGATCGCCCGTGAGCTCGATCAGGGGCGCCCCACTTTGGTCTACAACGACCTTAGGGACTTGAGCGCGCCCGAGAAGGAGATGCTCACCCACTTGCGCAAAGCTTCGGCGCTTATCGATCGGCTCTACGCGCTCCAAAACGGCTCCGCGGCCCTCGAAGGCGATCTGCCCGGAGATCACCCGGCGAGCGTGCGGGCGTTTCGGCGCAACTGGGGCCCGGACTGCATGGCCCCAAAGACCGAATCGGATCCGGCGTGCGCCGCCGTGCCCGGCGACCCGGAGGTCTACGTCGGCGTCTATCCGGTTGAAACTCAAAAACAGGACGATTTCTGCGAGACCTTGAGCGAGCACGAAGACGCCGAAGAGCTCATGGCGCCTTTCACGGTGGTGCGCAAGCAAGGCGACGAGCTGGAGGCGGTTCCGGTCACGAAGGCCTATGAGGAGCTCACCTCGAAGGTGGCCGCCGAGCTGCGCGCCGCGGCCGAGGCGATGAAGGAGACCGACGAAGAGGCGCTGCGCACCTACCTCAAAGCCGCCGCGAAAGCCTTCGAGACCAACGAGTGGTTTCCGGCCGACGAGGCCTGGGCCGAGATGAACGCCCAGAACTCCAAGTGGTACGTGCGGGTGGGTCCCGACGAGGTCTACTGGGATCCCTGCGCCCGCAAAGCCGGCTTTCACCTGACCCTGGCCCGCATCAATCAGGACTCGCTCGCCTGGCAAAACAAGCTCACCCCGGTGCAGCAGGAGATGGAGCAGGCGTTCGCCGACCTGGTGGGCAAGCCCTACAAGGCGCGGGAGGTCACCTTCCATCTGCCCGACTTCATCGACATCGTGACCAACGCGGGCAACGACCGCGCTCCCCTCGGCGCCACCGTGGGGCAGAGCCTGCCCAACTGGGGCCCGGTGGCCAACGAGGGCCGCGGCCGCACCGTGGCCATGACGAACCTCTACACCGACCCCGACAGCCTGGCGATCCGCAAGGCCCAGGCCGCCTCCTTGTTCACGAAGGACACCTTGGAGACCTTCAGCGTGGATCCCATGCCCCAGCTTCTGTCCATCATCATCCACGAAGCCGCTCACAACTTGGGGCCGTCCCACGAGTACGCCGTCAAGGGCAAGACCGACGACGCGATCTTCGGCGGACCGCTCGCGACCGTGATGGAGGAGCTCAAAGCCCAGACCGCGGCGCTTTGGTACGTGGAGTTTTTAAGGGACAAGGGCATCATCGACGACGAGCTGGCCAGACAGACCTATCTCGCCTCGGTTCACTGGGCCTTCGGACACATCTCCCGGGGCATGTACACCGGCAGCGGTCGCCCCAAGCCCTACAGCCAGCTCGCGGCCATCCAGGTGGGTTACATGATGAAAAACGGCGCCTTGACCTTCAAAAAAGACGAAGCGGCCGCTAACGGCGAGGACAAGGGAGCCTTCGAGGTCCATCTCGACAAGATGCCGAAGGTGGCCGAGGACCTCATGAAGATCGCCGGAAAGATAAAAGCTGCCGGTCAGAAGAAGAGAGCCGAAAAGCTCATCGCCGAGTACGTGGACTCCGACTACGTGCCCGTGGAGCTCATCAAAGAGCGCGTCCTGCGCTTCCCCAAGGCGAGCTTCGTCTACGCCGTCGAGATGTGATCCCTAAAAAAGCCCACCTTTAAAACAGCATCCCCGTGCGGAGAACCGCGCCGCCGTTGCAGCGAAAAAGAAAAGGACCAAAAGGACTCAAGGAGGGTCCCTTAGGTCCCTTAGGTCCCTTAGGTCCCTTAGGTCCCTTAGGTCCCTTTGGTTTTTTCAAAAAAAATAGTCTAATTGCAAAAAAAAACAGTAGGAATTTTGCGTCGTCTTATGTAAAAAAAATGCGTTCGTTTAACTGTGCGTAGTTCGTGGGATGGAAAGTTAAACTGTAACATAACTTTCCAATAACAACAGAAGAAGAGGGGTCAAATGAGAAAGTACTACACAACTATGGTTCTAGGACTAACCACCATGCTCATGGCATCGGTTGTTTCGGCGCAGACCTGTCCCGGTGATCATCCCATCCTACCGCTCTATGAAAAAGGTGTGATGTCATTGGATTTCAATCCGGGTTTCTTGCATGTCGACAAATACACGCAAGACGGAGTCACCGCTGATGGCCTGACCATCTCCAGTTTCTTCAACGTCTCCATCGTTCCGGGCGCCACCCCGCCCTTCGCGTACTTCGAGAGCGACTTGGTCGCCCGTGTCAAAGACCTGGGCAACCTGGATATCGACACTTTCAATGCGGCGACGGACGTCGAGCGTCTCACCGACACCGCGTTCCCGCCTGCCGGGCCGCCCAAGACCGTGTGGCCGAACGAGGCCATCGTCGCTCCCG
>JAABTR010000421.1 GCA_011389755.1 Deltaproteobacteria bacterium
CTTCGGCGTCGCCGACTTGGCCCACGAGGTAAAGGCAGGCCCCTGCACGAATTCGGAGGTGAAGTAGGGCCCCTCGTCGTCAACACCGAAATCGTAGGCGCGTGTCAACGAGGGGTGCCGCAGCCCAGACAAGACTCGAAACTCGAGGGCGAGCTCCTGTGTCTGGATGCCCGGTTGGAGCCGCTTGAGCGCCAAGAGGCGGCCGTGACGACCTCTGTCTTTGATTTTCCAAACGCTGCCCCGGCCTCCGCGGCCCAGGGATTGAATAACCTCGAATCTCGATTCCATGAGCCCCTCGATGCGACAAGCCGCGCTGCACCCGAAAGCGTCTCGTTTCGTTGACATGTCTGCTCGAGCTTACACCAGCGTAGGAGGAGAAAAAACGTTTTGCGTCAGGCGACGCAGACGAAGTGTTCGGGCTCCTTGAAGCCTCGCTGCGCGAGATAGTCCCGGATGAGGCAGCGGGCCCCGGCGGCGCCCACGGCGACGACGATCTTCTCGAGACCAGGCGTCCCTGCGCGGGTGTGGGGCTCCACCGGGGAGCTTCGCACCCGCCGCCCGAGCTTTTTCGGGTCGACGTCTAAAAAGCGCGACACCTCCATGCCCGCGGTGCCCAGGGCATCCGCCCAGCTTCGGCCGGTCTTGCCGGCGCCCCAGATGGTCACGGTGTCACACTCCCGCAAAGGACCGCGGACCAGGTGGCGGACCTTGAGGGAGGTGAACCGATCCCGGCCGTACCGGGGGTCGGTGCGGGTCAGACGCCGCCTGCTTTCGCGCCACTCGAAGAGCATTTTGTCGACTTTCGCCATGGCACATCCGGCTTCGTGGAGTCTGAGCCACAGGCCGTAGTCCTCGGGGGTGCCGTCGTCCAGGTACGCGCCCACCTCCTCGAGTGGGCGTCTGCGCAAGGTGACCGATGGGTGGCACACAGGGCTCTCGACGAAGAGGTCCCGAGCTATGTGGGCCGGGGTCATAAGCTCGTTGAGCCAGCTTTCGTAGCGCCGCATCCCGGCCTCGACCGCGGCGTCCGGGAAGCAGCGGATGCGGCAGCTGACCACGTCGATTTCGGGGTTCTGGTCGAGCATCTCCACTTGGAGTCGCAGCCGCTCGGGGTGGCACAGATCATCGGCGTCCATTCTGGCCAAGAGCGGTCCGTCCGCGGCTTCGACGCAGCGATTGAGAGCCCCGACGAGCCCCAGCCGCTGGGAGCCGGTGCAGCGAAATCGCCTGTCGCGCGCGGTGAACCGCTCGATGATGTCCCGGGTGCCGTCGGTGGAGCCGTCATCGTGCAGCACCACCTCGAAGTCGCGAAAAGTCTGCGCGGCCACGGACGAAAGGGCCTGTTCCAGGGTGTCTTCAGCTTGATGACACGGGATTATGAATGAAACGCGCGGCGAACCGAGGGCCTCCTTTTTTTCTCGCCGCTTGGGCTCAGCGAAATCCGAGGACCTCTTCGAGGGCCCGAGAGACCAGGGTCTCAAGCGCTTCGTCTCCCCACGACAAGGGTGCGAAGTCTCTTTGTTCGAGGTAGCGCTCGCTGAAGAGCGATGAGAGGTTGACCCGGTGAGGCTGCCGCTTGAGCAGCTCGCGCAGGGACCAGCGGTGGGATTGCGGGTTGTTCGTCATGGACCTCTTGGCGCCGCTTTCTAGTTGGAAACCGGCGGGCGCCAGCTTATGGGCTGCGCGAATGATATCTGCGGCGAGCTCGGGCAAAGGCGAAAGCTTTGCCGGGGCGAGGTGCAGGGTCAGGCCTCCGCGGGTCGGCGGCATGGTGAGCAGCCGGGGAAGCACGGCTTCTATCTGCTCGATCGGGGTGATCCGCAGCACGAGCTCCGGGTGCTTCGAGATTTGCGACTCGAGGTCGTCCGCCGACAAAAGCATTTGGACGAGCGGGCACAGGTCGTTTCCACCTCCCACCACCCACCCGGTGCGCACCACGGTGAGCGGTATGGTGTCACAAAAGCGCCTGTAGATGCGCTCGGCTGCGAACCGGTCCTGGGCGCCGGGGTCGGGGAAGCCTTGCCCCACGTCCAGATCTCTTTCCGCGAAGTTGCCGCTGGCCGAACCTGACACATCGAAATGAGACAGCACCATCACGTGCTCGAGGTTCGGTGCGATCTGGGCCAGCTCGAGGATCTCTCGAGCCGCCTTGCGGTGCCTGTGTTCGTCCTGGTTGTCGCCGGGAGGATGCGGCAGGTCGAGGCACGCGATGAGGCTGACGGTATCCGCCAACCTCATGTAGTACGTTCCTGCGAGACCGAAATCGATGCGCGTGGGGCTACCCACCAAGATTTCGATCCTCTCTCCATAAGGCGCGCAAAACTGTTCGGCGCCCGCCGCATCGGGCTTGTCGACCAGCAGGCTGACCACCGTGTCCGGCTCGGACAGATAGTCCGTGGCGACTCGGGTGGCGGCGGCGCCGGGGAATCCGGTGATGAAGGCGCGTCGTTCGGAGGTCATGATGCGACCCCCAGATCCCGTCGCAGCCTTTCGAGAACCTCCCTCGCCTGATGCTCCGTCTCGTCGAGGTGGCCGTCATTGTCGATTACGTAGTCGGCCACGGCGACCTTGTCGGACAGGGGGTACTGGGCCGCGATGCGGGTCGCTGCCGCCGACTTGGTGAGCCCATCCCGGGCCACGATGCGCTCGAGCTGCCTCGGGATGGAACAAGAGACCACGACGAGCCGGTCCAGTCCCTTGTGGACACCGGTCTCCACCAGCAAAGCGGCCTCGTAAAAGGCCATGGGCTCTCCGGCGCTCTCTACCAATTCGAGGCCCCGCCCGGCCAGTCGAGCGATGGCCGGGTGGGTGTAGCTCTCGAGGACGCGGCGCTCTTCGGGGGAGTCGAACACCTTGGAGCCGAGCATTTGCCGATCGATGTGCCCGCCCGGCCCCACGATGTCCTCGCCGAAGTGATCCACAACCGCTTCGTAGGCCTCTGCGCCGGGTTCCAGGACCATCTTGGCCAGAGCGTCCGCGTCGATGACGGGGACGCCCCAAGTGCGGTACCACTGGGCGACCGTGCTCTTGCCCGACGCGATTCCGCCGGTCAGACCCACGACCTTGAGTTTCTTCATCATGAACGCCCCGTCCTGCGCGCGTGCTTGGCTTTATTGGGTTTTCTCGCGGGTCGGTTTTAAAACAGCTCGTCGATATCGGGGCTGCCTTGGTCGTCGCCTGGTTCGGACTCGGGCTCAGGATCCGATTGCGAGGCTCCGGGGTCCTGCTCCGGCTCTTGCGCGCTCTTGACCGCGTCGAAACCGGCGCTGGAGTTCAGATCCATGACGTTTTCCGAACCGTCGTTGTTCGGGTCGAAGGGCCGCAGGCGCTTTTTGGAGCGGGTCAGCTTGTACGCGTCCCAGTTGTTTCCGGTCTGGGAGTCGCCGTAGCCCCAGACCCCCTCGAGCCGGGTCTCGGCCTTGGTGGTCTCGCCCACCAGGACCTCGCTGGATTTGAACTTGAACACGCCGCGGCCCGTGGACTCACGCCACTTTCCCTGCATGTCCGCGTTCCACTGGGTCCACGTGAAGAGGAGCAGGTCGCCCTTGACGTGCCCTTCGATGCGACCTTTGTGCTCGCCGTGGTCGGCCTCGTAGAGACCGACCACCCGGCTGTCATCGACGGTCAGCTCCATGCGTCCGAAGTCGGAGCTGTAGACTCCGTCGAACGAACCTCCCGGTGGCATTGCCCCGCGCTCAAAGGGAACCCTGGAGCTCAGGGCGCCGCCGCACGATGCCGCGAACACGACCGTGGTGAACCAAAAAACGATGGGGAACACTCGATTCATTCTGAACTCCTTCTTTGTGACTCCACGCAGTTTATCAGGGCAAAAATGACCAGGCAAGATGACAGTGGCCGAGATTGCTTCATATTCATGTTGTACTCGATGTGAAGCGGCCCATCGCAAAAGACGCGCAACTTGATGGCGCGAGCGAGGTCTGGTAATGCAGAAGTTGCCGCTGAGACAAAAGAAAAAAGATCGCGCGGCGGCGCTGAACGAGTGACAACAGCCGCTTCGAGGGGAGTATCGCATATGGCCGATCCTCAATTGGTAATGTACGAAGAAGAGTTCGTCCAGATTCAGCAGGTCTGCGATAAGCTCATACGCGACGCGAACGCGCTGGTGGTCTTTATCGTCGACAAAAACGGCCAGCTGATCGCGACTTCGGGTGATTACGAACACTTGGACACAACCTCCTTGGCTTCACTCACGGCCGGCAACATCGCCGCCACCGGTGGGATGGCCAAGTTGCTCAAGGAGAACGAGTTCGCGACGCAGTTTCACGAGGGCGAAAAGCAAAACATTCACATCCAAATAGTGGGTCAGCGGGTCATCCTCGTGGTGATTTTCGATGAACGCTCCTCGCTCGGTTTGGTCCGGTTGCGCGTTCGCAAAGCCAACGAACATCTCAACGATATTTTTGAGTCGCTGCTGCGCAAAGTGCAGGATCCCAGCATCGGCAACTCGCCGTTTGCAGAAATCACGGACGAAGATATCGATAACTTGTTCAACGATTGAGGTCGTAGCCGAATGTCGTTCATCAACTATTCCTCTCGCGAGATCAACTGCAAGATTGTCTACTACGGGCCCGGGCTGTGCGGTAAGACGACCAATCTTCAGTACATCTACAATCGGACCAGCCCCACGGCCAAGGGCAAAATGATCTCCTTGGCCACCGAAACCGAGCGCACCTTGT
This sequence comes from Deltaproteobacteria bacterium, assembly GCA_011389755.1. Classification (GTDB taxonomy): domain Bacteria; phylum Myxococcota_A; class Polyangia; order JAAYKL01; family JAAYKL01; genus JAABTR01. The sequence continues at coordinate 4,698 of JAABTR010000421.1, forward strand.
TCTTCGATTTTCTCCCCTTGTCGTTGGGTGAAATTCGGGGTTTCAAGACCCGGTTTCACCTCTACACGGTTCCGGGGCAGGTCTTTTACGACGCATCGCGCAAACTGATCCTCAAGGGCGTGGACGGGGTCGTGTTCGTCGCGGATTCTCAAATTGAGCGCATGGAAGCCAATCTGGAGTCGCTGGAAAATCTCAGATATAACCTGCAAGAGCAGGGCTACGACCTCGACAAGATCCCCTATGTCATCCAGTACAACAAGCGGGACCTTCCGAACGTGGCGTCGGTCGAGGAGCTCAAATCACTGCTCAATCCGAGCGACGTCGTTCCCGATTTCGAGGCGTCCGCGCCCAACGGCATGGGGGTTTTCGACACGCTCAAGGCTGTGGCGAAGCTGGTGCTGACCGAGCTCAAGCGGGGTCGCTAGTCTCTCTTCCCGGCTGAGTCGAACGGGCCGCCTGTGAGTCCATGGAGGGCCCGGAGAAAAAAATGCCGAAATGCCTATTTTGGAGTGTGTGCTTTGCCGCTGCCTTGACGGGGTGCGGGGCCTTGCACAAGTCCGCCACACCCTTGCACGCAGAGATGCTGCCGGAAGATTCGGCAGATCAAGACGCGCGCGCGGGTCAGGAAGAAGGCGCCGAGGGGCTCGCGGGTTACTCCATGGAGGCTTATCCGGCCGCGATGGCGGTCCATGACGAGGAGCCGGGGGAGGCGGCGCGGGTTCCCCAAGCGCTTCGGCTCCGAAGCGAGAGTCAAGAGAGCAGCCCGGGCCGGGCGCAGCGCGTTGTCCAAACGATCGGGGCGAACGAAAAAAACGCAGTGATCCCAAATCCGGCCCCTGAGGTGTCGTCAGGCGGCGAAGAAACACCAAGCACTCCGATGGTGGTCTACACCGGTTTTTTGGAGCTTCGGGTCAGAAGACTCCTCGAGGCGGTGGATGAGATCACCCGGATCACACAGGAAAAAGGGGGCTACATCGAGTCGCTCACCCGGGACGTGGTCGTCGTGCGCATCCCCTCTTCGGATTTCGATGCTGTCATGGACCGGTTCGCGGCCATCGGCGACGTGCTGTCGAGGCGAATCAAGGCCCTCGATGTCTCAGCGCAGTTCACCGACTTGGGGGCAAGGCTTTTGGTGGCACAAGAGGCCCGGGACCGGCTGCTGGAGCTTTTGGAGCAAGCCGAAGACGTGGACGAGCGGCTCGGCATCCTCGGGGAGGTCAAGAGGCTCACCGAGCAAATCGAGGCGCTGCGAAGCCGGCTGAGGACCCTGACCTCCTTGGTGAGCTATTTCACGATTGCGATCGAGCTGCAGCCGGTCTTGGATAACAGCGCGATACGCGTCCACCGATCGGCGTTCGCCTGGGTGCGCAATCTGCGCGCTCATCGGATGACCATCGAGGACGGCAAGGATGAAATCGCGATCGAGCTTCCCAAGGGCTTCGTGTTTTTCGAAGACGACGATGCTTACAAGGCTCAGGCCGCAGACACGACCGTCATGCGGGCCGGAAGAATCGAGAATCAGCCCGAGGGCAGCGCCGAGTTTTGGTCTGACGCGATTCACTTTGAGATGGAAGGTCGAGATGAAGAGCCGGTGGGCTCGGGCACGGCCGGGCCGCTGTCCTACCGCGTCTATCGCAGCAAGGATATCAAACCCCGAAGCTACCTCATCGCGGTGGCCCCCGGTGGCGAGGATCTGTTTGTCGTCGAGGTCTACTACCCGAACGAAGAGGCTTTCGAAAACCACCATCAGGCGGTCTTGGAAGCGCTCGCCACATTCCGGACGAGGTGACCGATGGCGGTGAGGCAAAAACGCAAGAGGTTCGAAGCCGCGATCGGTCGGATCGCCGCGGCGTCGCTGTTTGCGCTGTCGCTCGGGGCCGATGCCCAAAAGCAGAGAAGCGCGCCGGAGGACGTCGCCGAGCGGGCGGACCAGGAAAAAGTCCCCCACATCGACGAGGTGCGCGATACGTCCCTTGTCTCGACGATCGTCCTGAAGGTGATTCACCCCGCAGAGGTCACAAAGAGCATCATCGAGGCAGCCGAGTCTCTGGGAGGTTTCGCGATCTTCATCACCGACGAGCGGTTGACGCTCAAGGTGCCGCCCGACAAGCTCACCGGGTTGCTCGAGGCGATGAGAGCGCAGGGCATCGTCGTCGAGAAAACTCTCGAGCGGCAGGACCTGACCGCTCGGATCGCCGAGCTGGAAGGGCAGCTCAAGTCGAAAACGGAAATTCTGCGCCGTCTCAGGGAGTTCTTTCGCGATTCCCACGTTTCGGCGGCCCTGAGCGTGGAGCAGTCGATGAGCGCCCTGGTCGCGGAGCTCGAAAAGGTGAAGGGGGAGCTTCGGGTGGCCCGTGAGCAGGCGCGCCACGCCGTGGTCGACATTTCGTTCCGGTTTCAAAAGCGCGATCGGGTCATCTATGTCGACTCTCCTTTTGAGTGGATAAACACGGTCGACCTCGATCGGTTTCTCAGGGAGTTTTGAAATATGAGACCGCGCTTGCAGGTCAAGAGGGCGACGGGGATATTGGTTCTGGCAGCGGCGCTGTGCGCGTGTCATGCGCCCTCGCACTCGATGGCGACCCCCGAGCATTTTGAGAAATATCGCGACACCCGCGAGCTGAAGATGATCACCCCTGAGGGGGTGCGCCTCAAGGCCCGGGAGGTGGAGAACTATCCCGAGGCCGACCTCGCTTTTTGGGTGGATGCTCTGGGCCGACACATGCAGAAGCGGGGCTACGTCCTCGAGTCGACCCGGTGTTTCGACACCCAGACGGGACATCGAGGGTGCACCCTCGACCTCATGTTGCCCTATGGGGCGAAGGACTGGGTGATGAGCGAGACGATCTTCGTTGTGGGACGGCGTGTCGTGCTCGTGGAGTGCGCAGGGCCCTTCTCGCTCTATGCGCAGGTCAAGGACCGGCTTGGGCGGGCCCTTTTGACATTCGATCCGGGAGCCTGAGGGCGCCTGCCAGGACAGATCACGAACGTTCGTAACTTGACCCACCGCAATCGCGACGTATAAGGTCTTTACCAAGTTTGAAATAAATAAGACGTCTGGTATTCGAACAAGGAGTAGAGACCATGATTCGAAAGTTTGTCATTATCGCGTGTGTGTGCGCTGCATCTATCGGCTGCGGAATCCCCGAAGAGGTTCACAACGCCAAGCTCAAGGAGCTCGAGCAGCTCCGGGCGGACCTGAAAGCTTCGACGGACTCGAACGCCAATCTCAAAAAAGAGCTGGCGGAGATAAAAGGGGAGAGCGCAACGCTGCGGGCTCGCCTCGAGGCGCTCGGAGAGAACGTGCAGCAGCTCCTCGGCGAAAAAGGCGCTCTGGCCGACGACCTGGCCGCCACCAAGGCCAGGGAAGAGCGCCTGCGCGAAGAGCAGCGCAAACAGCAGGAGAGGCTCGCCAAGTACCGACAGGTGCTCGAGAAATTTCAGAAGCTCGTCTCGTCGGGCAAGCTCAAGATCCGGGTGGTCAAGGGACGGATGGTGGTTGAGATGGCTTCCAATATCCTGTTCCCCTCTGGACGGGCCACACTCAAAGACGAAGGCAAAGACGCGCTCTCGGAGCTGGCTGAGATTCTGAGGACAATCGAGGGGCGCGCTTTGCAGGTCGCCGGACACACGGACAACGTCCCCATCAAG
>JAABTR010000422.1 GCA_011389755.1 Deltaproteobacteria bacterium
GATCGATAGCATCACCAGCGTCCAGCCGGTTGTGGGATCCCTCGGATTCGGGGGCTCTTCGAGATTCCGCGAAGCTTCCCAGAGCATTTTCCCGCCGATGAAGCAGAGCAGTCCAAAGGCGATCCAGTGGTCGAAGGCGGCGATGTAGTCGGAGACGGCGTGGCCGGCGAGCCAGCCGAGAATCGGCATGAGCCCTTGAAAAAGGCCGAAGTGAAAGGCGAGGCGAAAGATGCGACGCCGCGTCAGGGGCTCGAGAGTCAAACCGGCAACGATGGCCACCGCGAAGGCGTCCATGGCCAGGGCGCAGGCGATAAAAAGAAGACTTATCCAATCCATCCGAACGCAGTTTCCCGAGTTTTCAAGTCGTCGCTCACGGTGGCCCCTTGTAGCTCAAAAGCCCGAAGACGCATAGCCGTGCCGAAGTAAAACGAGCCCTTCGCTTCGTGAGACGAGGCGGCCGCGTGCTGTGTCGAAATCGCAGACGGCGTTGCCGGAACCGGTGCCGCTGCTTAATCATTTACTGAGAAGAACACCGACTCGCGCGGAGTAAAAAGATGGCAATAACGGGGGGT
>JAABTR010000423.1 GCA_011389755.1 Deltaproteobacteria bacterium
GTGCTCGTGACCGGGGCGACGGGCTACATTGGTGGGCGGCTTTTTCGAAAGCTCGAAAAGCAGGGGCGCGACCTCAGGCTGATGGCTCGGCATCCCGAACACCTGTCAAGTGCAGCGGATCGGGGCATCGAGGTCACGCGGGGGGACGTGCTCGACCCGGCCACCTTGGACGGCGCTCTGCGCGGGGTGAACACAGCGTACTATCTCGTGCACAGCATGGCCGTGGGGCCTGATTTTGTCCGGCGCGACCGGGAGGCGGCGAACAATTTTTCTAACGCGGCGCACAAAGCCGGTTTGCGCCGCATCATCTACCTCGGCGGCCTCGGAGACAGTCGGGACGAGCTCAGTGCGCATCTGGCGAGCCGCCAGGAGGTCGGTCGCATCCTCGCATCGGGAGATACGCAGGTCATCGAGCTGCGCGCCTCCATTGTCTTGGGATCGGGCAGCTTGTCCTTCGAAATGATCCGAGCGCTTTGCGAGCGGCTTCCGGTGATGATCGTTCCGCGGTGGGGTATGACCCTGGCGCAGCCGATATCGGTGGAGGATCTTCTCGAGTACCTGCTGCGCAGCGCGGATCTTCCAGGAGAGCACAGTCGCGTCTACGAGATAGGCGGCCCGGATCGGGTCAGCTACATCGATCTGATGCGCGAGTACGCGCGGCAGCGGAGGCTGAGGCGCTCCATGGTTTTCGTACCGGTCTTGAGCCCGCGCCTGTCGAGTCTGTGGCTGGGGTTGGTCACCCCACTGTACGCGAGGGTCGGGCGGGCTCTCATCGAGAGCATCCGCAACCCCACGGTGGTTTGGGACCCTTCGGCTCTCGACGACTTTCCCCTTCGCCCCATGGGTGTTGAAGAAGCGATCGCCAGAGCGCTCATCAACGAAGATCAAGAGGTGGCGCAGACCCGCTGGTCCGATGCGGGCTCGGTGGCCGCGGCTTTCAGCCCCGCGGCCAAGGTGTCTTACGGCAACAGGTTGTGCGATCAGCGGATGATGCGCATCAGCGCAACAGACAAAGAGGCTTTTGCTTCTATCGTGCGGATCGGCGGCGTCAACGGTTGGTACTACGCCGATTGGCTCTGGAGACTTCGGGGAGGCATGGATGTCTTGGCAGGTGGGGTGGGGATGAGGCGGGGAAGGCGCCACCCCGAGGTCCTGCACCCCGGGGATGTTCTGGATTTTTGGCGGGTCGAGGCCGTGGAACCCGACCGGTTGCTGCGCCTGCGCGCCGAGATGAAGCTGCCCGGGAGAGCCTGGCTTCAGTGGGAGATCAAACCGATCGGCGAGGCTGAGGTCGAGGTCCATCAAACCGCCATGTTCGATCCGGTCGGGCTGTGGGGGCGAACCTATTGGCACTTGATCTATCCGTTCCACGAGCTGATATTCGGGGGCATGCTGCGGGCTATCGCTCTTCGCGCTATTAGTGAGAGAACCGCAACAGGGCGGGCAGCAAAGAACGAAGATTTGGGCGAAAAAGCCTCGGACGGTCCATCGCCCACCGAGGAGTATGTTGATGACGACAAAAAGCCTTAAGCGCATCTCGTGGTTGATTTCTTTATGTGTGTGTTTGGCCGCGGCGGCCTGTTCCTCGAACAAACCCCATCGCAACCATTTTGCCGTCGACTCTACACACCACGGAACCCATGGAACTCACGGCAACCCCGAAGACCTCGACGCCTATGTCTCCCATCTGGAAAATCCTTCCCGAAACGGATGGCAAAAGCCGGACGACGTGGTCGCGAAGCTCTTTGTTCAGCCCGGCGCGACGGTCTGTGACGTGGGCGCAGGTCCCGGTTACTTCTCACTTCGGCTCGCCGAGGTTGTCGGCGCGCAAGGCCGGGTGTACGCGGTGGACGTGGAGCCGCGCATTCTCGGGAGGCTGCAAGAGCGGATCGGGCAGTCCGGGCTCAGAAACATTGTCCCGATTTTGGGCCTTCCCGATGATCCCCTCTTGCCCGCGGGTGTCTGCGATGTCGTGCTCATCGTGAACACGCTCCATCACTTCCCCGATCCCGTTGCCTATTTGAAGCGCCTTGGGCGAGCTCTAAACCAGAGCGGGCGGATCGTGAACATCGATTTTTACAAGCGCCCCACGCCAATGGGACCGCCGGTCGAAGCTCGGATCAGCGCCGAAGATGTCGTCGCGATGGCTGAGCAGGCGGGGTTGAAGCTCGCGGCGAAGCACGAAGAGCTTTTGGAATATCAGTACTTCCTCGAGTTCGTTTCCAACTGAAAAAGGCGGCTTTTCATACGTCTTGACGCCCAGCGTTTCATTAATAACTTCTCGCGGAAATTGAGCGCTACCGCGGAAGGGAAGACCAGATGGACCTAGGGCCGTTGCTGCAAACAAACGACACGAAGATCCTCTTTGTCATCGCCGACGGCCTCGGCGGCCTCGACGTGGACGGCCGCGGCACCGAGCTCGAGGCCGCGCGCACGCCGCATCTGGACAGCCTCGCGCGCGAGGGCACCACCGGGCTCATGGTGCCGGTGGCGCCGGGCATAACGCCTGGAAGCGGTCCCGGGCATCTGGGGCTGTTCGGTTTCGACCCCCTCGAGCACAACATCGGGCGCGGTGTGCTGGCCGCCCTCGGGATCAATTTCGATCTGCAATCGGGCGACGTGGCGGCGCGGGGCAACTTTTGCACCGTCGACGATCACGCAGTGGTGACCGATCGCCGGGCGGGTCGGATCTCTTCGGATCGGGGAGCCGAGCTGGTTCGCAAGCTGGCCCAGATTTCCATCGAGGGCGCCGAGATTTTCGTGGAGCCGGTCAAGGAACACCGGTTTCTTCTCGTGATCCGAGCCGAGCAGCTCGGCGCGGACATCGCAGATACGGATCCGCAAAAGACAGGTGTCGAACCTTTGCCTGCCCGGGCGCGCGATGAAAAATCCGAACGAACGGCGCAGATCGTCGGGGAGTTCATCGCGAAGGCCCGGGAGATCCTCGCGAGCGAGCACCCGGCCAACATGGTCCTCTTGCGCGGATTCGCCAAGAGACCGTCTTTGCCCACGATGCAAGAGAGATACGGGCTCAGATCGTGCGCCCTGGCGGGTTATCCCATGTACCGGGGCATCGCGCGCCTGCTCGGAATGGATGTCATCGAGTGCGGCCCGGACCTTGAAAGCGAAGTCGATGCGCTGCACAAGCGCTGGGGAGACCACGACTACTTCTTCCTCCACTACAAACCGACCGACAGCCGGGGCGAAGACGGGGCCTTCGACGCCAAGGTCCAGGCCATCGAAGAGCTCGATCGCATGATGCCCAAGATACTAAAAAATCAGCCCGATGTGGTGGTGGTCACCGGCGACCACAGCACGCCCAGCCTGCTCAAGAGCCACAGCTGGCATCCCGTCCCGGTGCTCTTAAGCGCGCGGACCTGTCGGCGCGACGCCGTGGAGACCTTTGGAGAGACCGCCTGCATCCGAGGCGGACTGTCCCAGTTCCTCGCCAAGGAGCTCATGACTCTTGCCCTGGCTCACGCGAATCGCCTTCGAAAATTTGGGGCGTGATGCGTTTCACAGTGGACTTCTGAAAAAAAAAGGTCGTTTGACGAAAGCTTCGGGATGGCTATATATGATTGATGACACAAAAAAATACATTCACCGCTGTGTTTTTCGCGCTTTGTCTCCTGCCGTCTTGTAACGACGACGCGTCCGTGGTCGGTCCTTCCGATACCTTTGAGGAGACAGACGATCGCGATTCACACGTTTCCACCGGCAGCGATAGCGGGGTGGATACCGGAAGCGGGTTGGGCACCGGAAGCCAGCAGGGAAGCGACAGCGACAGCGAAAGTGACAGCGAGTCGACCGCTCAAAACAGCCGCCGTGGAGTCATGCCTCAGCGCACCGGGAATTACCTCATCATCGCCAATCCCCAGGTGCTGCCGTGGTTGAGCGAGTTCATCGAGTACCGCTCACAGGACTACATGGTTCGAGTTGCCGACACCCTTGATATCGGCAACACAAAAGAGGCGATAAGAGATTATATAAAGGAGCAATACGACAACCCCGACACCCGTCCGGAGTACCTTCTGCTAGCCACCTATCGCGGTGAGGACCGCGGCATGGCGATCCCCTGGTACAGCGGCGCAAGCTACTACACCTGGGAGTCGGGCAACACCTCCATAACCTCCTATTCGTGGTACGCCTACCTCGCAGGAGATGATCTCATCCCCGACGTCTACCTGGGTCTTTTTTCGGTCCTCAGCCAAGCCGAGGTGGACAATATCGTTCGGAAGATAAAGCAGACGGAAGCAAACGGGTACAAAAACCCCAAAAATGTCGGATACTTCATGTCTCTGGGCTGGGAGCGGGTGGAGGAGTGGGAGCCCATGGTAAGCGAGGCCGGATATTCATCTTTTGCCTACCATGTCCCCGAAGAAAACACCCGCGAGGAGACCACGGCCGAATTTGTCGATCTTCTCAATCATGGACTGCGTCTTTTTTACCTAAACGGCCACGGCGCCCCTTCGGGGCTGGTCGGAATTTGGGCGACCTGGGCGCTCGAGTGCGGTGTGGAGAACGCGGTTTATCCGCTGGCTTTTAGCGGTGCCTGCAATTCCGGCAACTGGTATCTCGACGAAAAAATCCACAACGACGTTTTTACCGAGGCCATGGTGTTTCGGGACCCGCACCTGGCCGTGGCCATGCTGGCCAATTCCCATTACGGCGGACACTATGACGAACCCATGTATGAAGAGATCTTCCGTTCTCACCTGCTCGACGGGGTCTCACAGGTGGGCAAGCTCGCGCATTTGTCGAAAATCAAGTGTCTCGATCTGAACACGACAGACGTCACCCCCTTTTATGCGTTCAATCAGGAGATGGTGCATTTGTGGGGCGATCCGGCCACCGAGTTAAACGGTCGGGCCTCGGCGCGGGCCGAGAAACTGGTGCATGTGGTTTTCGGCTCCGGTGACGGCTACTATGCCCCGGGAGAGACGGTGACTATCAACGCCGACGTACCCCAAAACGACCAAGTTGTCTTCAGCGAGTGGGAAGGGGACACCGCCGTGCTCGCCGATCCCAAGGCCGAGATGACCACCGTGACGGTCCCGAACTACGATGTTGTTTTGGAAGCGGTGTACGAGGTCAAAACCGTACACGGCATCCCGGGCGTCATCGAGGGAGAAAACGCCAACGAACGTCGAGGCGGTATCCCCGTTGGTCGCGCTGCTCCGGCGGCTTCGCTCCTTTTACCGGGCAACACGCACAATTATGTGGTCGACGTCGAGGCGAGCGGCGAGTACCGCTGCGACATCAGCTACGCGACCCAGTACCTCACAGGCGTTGTTTCTGTTCGCGGCCTCGAGTCCGAGACCGCTTCGTGCTCGGCATCATTGCCCGTCCAGGGCGGGGATATCTGGTCGATTTGGGGCCAGTACTTCGAACAGACGCTGGACGGAACGTTCAGACTGCCCGCGGGCCAAAGCACAATTCAATTTCAGCTCGACGCTGGAGCGGTCGCCTACGACTGGCTGAGGTTCACCTTGGTAAAGCCGCTGTCTGGGCTCAAGGTCGTTGGTGGCAGTGGCTCGGGCGCCTATGAGCCGGGGACAAAAGTGTCCATCGAGGCGATCGCCCCCGAAGAGAATTTGGTCTTTTCAAAATGGACCGGGGATGTCGACCTCGTTGCCGACCCGTCGGCGCAGACCACGAGCCTCACCATCGGCGATGGCGATTTTGCCGTCGAGGCGGTGTTTGAGTAGCGATGTCTTATAGGGAGTTTGGATGAAATTGTCAGTGGGGAAGATGAGCACGTTGTGCCTGGCGATAACCGGTGCGCTCGTTTTGGGGTGTCACAGTCGAGATCCGGCGTCGATCTGCCCGGTCGAGGTGTGGCGCAGCCGTGTACAGTTGGGTGGGGTGCATGGGTTGGACGTACTCGTGGTAGTGGACAACTCGAGCTCCATGGACCAGGAGCGCGGGCAACTGGCCACGAGAGTTTACTCTCTTGTCAACGCGATGGTGTACCCTCTGGCCTCCACGCGAATCCTCGGCGCGGATGACCTCCGGATCGCCGTCGTCAGCTCCGACATGGGGTTGCAGTGGGGCGGCAACCTGGAGGCTCCCGTGGGGGAGTTCGACCACGGCTGCGACGCGCGCGAGGGCGGGGACAACGGGCGTTTTCAAGGGTATCAGGCGCAGAGCGTGGATTTTGTCTCCGGGATTATCCCGTGCGATTCAGGCGTGAAGCACTGTCCCCGGGACTGGCGCTGCTCCGAGGGGGTGTGCCGGCCGCCTGCCGATGGTTCTACCGGTCGAGAATGTCCGGCATTGGAGGGGCCCGTTGCTGAGATGACCAAGTGGGAGTATGGAACTTTGGTCGCCGGGCAGGCGGCGTGCTTGGCGAATCTCGATGTGAGCACGTGCACTGTGGAGCAACCGCTCGAGGCAGCGATCGCCGGGTTGAGACACGGGAAAAGAAGCGGGTTCATACGCGAACATCGCCCCTTGCTCCTGGTCGTTGTCAGCGATGAGGACGATTGTTCTCTAAAAGACAAGGGGCTGTTCGAGACCGAGCAGTGGAAGACAGGTGGGGGCGATGGCGCCGACTATACGTGTCACGATCCGCACAGAGCCGATGCTGAGAGTTTCCTCTATCCCGCGAGCCGCTACTACGAAGAAATTCAGAAGATACTGGGGTTTGATGACAGCATTCCCAATTGGGCGTTCTTTTTTTTGGCGATTGTCGGCGTTCCTCCCACCGAGGACTGTCAGGGAAGTGGAGACGAGTTGGGATCTTGTCTCGAGTCGGAAGAGATGCAGCTGAGGCTCGAAGAGTCCGCAGACGTGACAGGGACCGGCAGGCGTTTGCGTCCCGCGTGTACAATGGTTGACCAGGGCAAAATCGTCGCAGAGGCGACGCCTGGTCGCCGTTTCGTGAAGGTGGCGCAGCAGTTCGGCTCCGAGGGTTACGTTCACTCCATCTGTGACCCCGACTGGAATTCGGCATTTGAGACGATCGCCGATCGCTTCGATACGTGTTTTTGTGGTGGCGACTGTTTTTGGTCTCAGTTGAGATGGGATCCGGAAAACAAGACGGTGAGTGAATGCCAATTGTTGGCAAAGTACGCGTTTGTCGAGCCGGGAAGGCAGTGCCCCGAGGCCTTCCGTCGCGAGTTTTACGAAGAGGGCGGTGACGTCAAGTCGAGGCAGATGTCCTCCGAGAAATACGAGTCGTCCGTGATGCGCCAGGTGGTGTCGGCCGACGACGGCACCCAATACGAAGAGGTCTATTGCCCGATTCCCCAAATTCCCGTGGACATAGACTGCGAAGTGGCGCACAAAACGGCCGCGACGCTCGAAGGGGTCTATCCAGGGGCTTTCGGTTGGTACTATTGTGAAGGGCGGGGCGAAGACTACGTAATCGCTTGCCGAGACGGCGAGGACAACGACGGTGATGGACGAGTCGACGACGAAGATCCCGACTGCGCCGGCTGCGTTGCCGGTGATGAACAAAAATGCCCGTGGGAGTGCCAATATGAAGTCCGGTTCACTCCCGCCACTCGGCATTTGACCCCAGAATTGTATGTTCAGTGCCGCACCCGCCCCTCCAAAGACGGCGAAGGCTGCGGGGAAAATCCACCGACTCAGATCGAATGACCTTCATGCAATCAAAGGGGCTTTGCAGCTCGAATATCAACAGCGGAATTCTATAGGCACTAAAAAATACGCGGTCTAGCCGTGGCAAGCTGGGCACGTTGCCAGGTTGGAGAAATCGCTCGGGGGATTGTGGTTCTTGATCGGTGAGTGACATCCCACGC
>JAABTR010000424.1 GCA_011389755.1 Deltaproteobacteria bacterium
ATCTTCTTTGCAAAACCGAGGATGAACAAACTCACCCCCGAAGAGAAGCGGGCCAGGGTGTGGGTGCGGCCGTGGAGCTGGTCGGCGATGGTGTTGAACCGCACGATGGGCCCGGCGATGAGCTGGGGAAACAGGGCGACGAAGCACGAAAAGTCGGTGAAGCGTTTGACCGGGGCCGCGGTGCCCAGGTACACATCGATGGTGTAGCTCATCGTCTGGAACGTGTAGAACGAGATGCCGATGGGCAAGGTGATCTGGAGCACCTCGAACGTCTCGGCCCCCATGAGCGCAAGGAGCATGTTCATGCTGTCCTGGGCGAGCATGGCGTACTTGAACACCGCCAAGAGCCCCAGGTTCGTGCACATGGAGGCAAGCAGCGCGATCTTGCGGCGCCTGCCCGAGGCCCCCTCCACCGACATCGCCCGCGCCGCGATGAAGTCCACCAGCGTCGACGTGAGCATCAGTGTGACAAACCAGGGCTTCCACCAGCCGTAGAAGACGTAGCTCGCCAAGGTGATGAAGAGGTTGCGCCACCTGATTGGCAGCGCGTAGTAGATCAACAGGCACGCCGGCAAGAAGTAGAAGACGAAGATGTGAGAGGTGAACACCATGGTCGCGGCCCGCTCCCGTTCGTGAAATCGTCCCTTGGGCGGAAGAGCTACTTTTTATTGGCCTCGAGGCACCAATAACGGGGGGACGTGCGATCGGTGGCGAAGTATTCGTCGTGGATGGCACCGCTCCAAATCTTCTTGAGGTCGGGATCGAGCGCGAGCCGGTGCACGTCGCCGACCTTGAATTTTTTTAGGTTGCCCGAAACGTATTTTTTCATCTTGTCTTTGATCTTCGAGCGGGGGACCCGCGGCTTGTAGTGGGCCACGTAGAGGGTCTTCCCGTCCATGTCGCCGCCTGTCACCTGGTACTTCATGACGAACGCGTAATCGTAGAGGTCATCGGGGGGAAACTTCTTCGCGATATCGACGAGCTTGGCGGTCACCTCGAGTTTCTCTCCGGCGTGTGCCAAGCCCGCCATCCCGAGCGCGAGAGCCGCGACCACAACCAACCTTGCGAGCTTCATCTTTCTCCTCCTCGTCATTAAGAAACGTCTTCTTCGATCGTCTTTGACGCGGTCGAGCCACGGGATAATCAATCGACGATCATCAAGCCTCGATAAGCATAGTCGCCATCGAACAGATTTTTCGGTGTCCACTGTCTCATCGAATCAACAGGTCATACAAGCCAAATAAGCAGCGGCGCCTCCCCGGGGGTGTCGGCATCCAGGCCTCATTCGCCCAAGGTGATGGTGACCTTCTTGTAGACCTCTTCCCCGTCGGACCCGGCTGCCTTGACCATCAGCTGATGGGATTGCCGAGCCCCTTTGTCTTCGGGCAGCGACGTCGGGCCGTCTCGGCCGTCTAGGTTGAACCTCACCCGCCACCTGTCATCTGCGGCGCCGTCCTGGTCGGCGACTTTATTCACTTCGACCCGGGCGGGCTCTTGCGTGACGCCCTCGAGCTCGATCGATTCGACGAGGAAAGATGGGGTGACCTCCGGCTCCGGCTCCTTGTCTAAGTGACACGCCGGCAAAACAAAACACACCGCGGCGCTCACTAGCACCGCTTTATAGGCTTTCATCTTCTTCATCAGCTGCTTCCTCCCTCCGACGCGTAGGATCGAAGGTTCTTTTAATATAGACACGATATGACTTCACTCACTCTAACACTCTAAACGTACCTAACCGGTGCCAAACGGACGGAACAATGTGCCGCCCTGAGGAGGGCGCCACCGCATCTGCGATCATAGACAGACACGGTGTTGTTATTCAACCACGCAGTGACGCTTCATCCATGCCCGCAGCGCTTGAGCCTTTGGTAACGCCGGGTTGATGGCCAGGGCGCGCGCATAGCACCGACAGGCCGACGGGGTGTCGCCTTCTCGTTCGTACACGGAGCCGAGGTTCGCCCTGGGCTCGGCAAAACGAGGCAGCACCTCGATCACTCGCTCATACATCTGTTTTGCCCGCTCGAGCCTCCCGCGGTCACGGAAGGCGTTGGCGGCGTTGTACAAAAGCACCGCCGCGGTCTCCTTGGCGCTCAGGGGGCGCATGTAGTCGGCTCCTTCGGGGTGGGGCCATTTGCCCCGATACCATTTTTCGGACATCACCTCGCCGCGGCGCAGCAGCTCCACGTTCTGAACGCGCTCCCCACGTAAGACTCTCACGAAGAAGTGGCCCGGCACCAGCATGCCTTTGGCTTGGATCCCGGCCTGCTCGGCGAGCACCAGGTAGAGCGCGGACAGCCCGACGCAGGAACCTTTTTTGTTCTCCACGACATACGGCAAGAGGGTGTGCACAATGCCCGCGTCATCCACCTCTCGCACGTAGCCATGAGTCTCAAACAGAAGCTCTGCGAGCGCGGCGGCTGCGTCTTTATCGTCTTTTTGCACCAAGGCGCGGGCCTGGCCGACCAGCTCGTCGAGTCGAGCCGTCACATCATCCGCCTTGGGAATCTGAGGGTCCAAGGCAACGCGAACGCTCTCGGAAACGGCGAGCAGGGACGCGGCCAGCTCGCTTCGCGCTTCGAGGGGCGGCTCCTGACGACACGCCGCCATCAAAAGCAACGCAGCCGACACGGCGCCCTCGAGCAGCCGCGCGCGAAACACCGGCGACATCAATTTCCCGATGTCTCGGTGGGCCTTTCGAGGCGTCTCCAGTCTTCATAGTAGTCGTACAAATCCCTGGCCGCGAACATCCAGATGACCAGCTTTTTTTTGCTCAAGGCGCCCTCGCCCCGCCGCATCAATTTGCCGCGGACGTTCGGACCGCCGCCATAGCTCATCACGAGGTCCACGGGGCCGGACAGCTCCTTGGCGAGGTGAGCCGAGACGCCTGCGCCGTTGCAGAAGGTGCGCTGGTAGACACCGGTGAAGCTGTCGCCGAGCACCAACACGCGGCTACTCGGGTCGTCGTCGTAGAGGGTGCCGCCCGGCAAAACCACCTGGGTCCCGCGCAGCTTCAGCGGGATGTATTTTTTTTGCCTCCGAGCAGGCAGCCGTGAGACCAGATCGCCTTCGTGGGTGAAGGTCACCTCCTCGGTCTCGTACGCCACCGGCTCACCGAAGGTCTCTTCAAACCACGGATAGCTCCGAATCCTCTTTGCCAGCCGGGCCGCGGCCATCCGCAAGCCTTTGTCGGTCCAGTGGGTGTCCGAGGAGATATAGAGCGGCTCTTGCCCGTCCTCTTCGTTCGAGCGCGCTTTTAGATACATGGGCAAAAGATCGATCACCTCGACGCCCGCGCGGCCGAGCTCGGCGAAGAACTTTCGGCCGTAGGGGTTTAGGATCGGCAGCTGGTCTTCGCCTTCGATTTTTACGACCTTGTCGGGAAACACCTCCGACTTGGTCGGGATCGGGACCAACAAGAAATCGACCCCCAGGCTCGCGAGATAATCTTTGAACGCGACGATCGTGTCGAAGGGATCCTTTCCGGGAGGCTGCGCCCGCAAATCACCGCCTGTCACGTAGTCGAGCGAGCTGCGGTAAAAGAGAAAACCGCCTCGGCCTTCGAGGGCCTTGATCTTGCGCGGTGACCTTCGAAGCATCTTTTCTATCTGCTCGTGAACCGGCGCCAGCGCCTTGGCCCAAGCCTCGTAGGATTCGTACCCGCTCGCCTCGAGCTCCGCGCCGAGCTCCTCCAAGAGGGCCTCGGTTCGCGGCGTGACCGAGTCCCCGCCGCGCGTCTCGACTTGTGCCGCTTCAGCGGTCTTTAGCCCTGTCCCCATGTCGACGCCGGGGATCACAAACACGTTGTAGATGGGCTCCCCGTGGGGCTTGCCGACCATGATGATCGCCGGGTCGTGGATCCGAAAATCCCCAAGCTCCGCCCGGACAGCGGGCTCGGTCTGGTCTGTGGGCCAGGTCTCCAAGGTGCCGACATCAAAGATGTCCGTGTTGTACGAGGGGTACCAGTACGACGCGAGCTGGTTCGCCCAGTCCCTTATCTCTCGCCCATCCAGAGGTCTCGACAGGTATTCTCCGGTGATGTAACCGACGACCTCGGCCGGGAGGTTCTCGTCGTCTATCTTGGCGTAGATCTCAGCGAAGCCGTCGTCGTCCTCATCGGGCATGCCGTCAAACAGACCGACACCGGATTGGAACTCGATCTCGACCCACATCTCCTTGCCGCGCCCGGTGTCATGCAGGTAGGCGACGGTGATCTGTTGATAGCTCGTCCCGATGCCCGCGGCGGTCCCCCAGTCCTCTGCGCGGACCGCGTTGCGCACGTCTTCGAGAGGGCTCGCCTTTTCGTAGTTCCAGCGCGACAAAAAATCCACCACGGGCGAAAACATGATCGGCCTCGCCCTTTCCCCTTCGGTCAGGGGAGTCTGGATGATGGAACTTGCGATGGACTCGGTGACGAGCAGGCCTTTGAACAGCTCCTCGTGAGGGGGCACGACGCCTTCGCGAACCTCTTGGGGAGTCTGGTCGCGGATCATGACATTGGCGTGGTAGGCCGCGAAGTCCAAATTGGCCCGGGTCGGGTTTTCTATGATCCTGACGAGCACCTTGGATTCGCGCCTGTCGTAGCCGGGGTTAAGGGTTTTTACAGCCAACCCATGGACCGCCGGATCGCCGCGCCCCGCTTCAAGCGGCCAAGGGAAGACGCTCGTGGGGGGCTTCGAGCCGCACGCCGCGGACGCGAGAGCCACCAAAGCTGCCGGCAGCAGCGAAACCATGCGCAAACGAGTACTCAACCGCATAATTTGTTCTCGACCTCCTCGATTTTTTTTGGGGCACCGCGTGGGGCTCCATCGCGGTGAGCAACATAGCATTTTTTTGGAGGGACATAGAAAGGAGAACTTTAGAAACGGACGACGACTGTCGCCGCAAAGCCGCCGTCTTTTAGCGGCATGGCGACGACGGCCGTGTCATTGTCGTCGTCGTCACCCGCCGTGAGGTCGTAGATAGCGAAACCGACCGCGGCTGCCGCGGCGCCCACCGCGATCCCCAAGGAGACGTTCGTGAAGGTCCTGAACCGCTCGCCCTCATCCATGAGGGATTTAGGTGGGTTCTCGCTCGCGACCCACTCGTCTTTTAAAGCCGCCGTCTTGAGACCAAATCCAAGCGCCGCTCCTCCGGAAGCCACCGCGACACCGCTGGCTATCCAAAACGGCAGGCCCAGCTTGGGCCCAGTCCCGCTTCCTTCGTCTTCTTCGTCCAAGACCGAAGTCTCTCCCCTGAAAGAACCGTCCTGCAGGTCGGACTGAACCATCGTGACGCTCGACTTGCTCCCCGCGTCCACAAACACATCGACACTGCCTATGGAACGCCCCTCTACGAAAGCTTCGATAGTGTGGTCCCCCGGCTCAATCAGCATATCGACGGGCGGCCATCCCTCATCGACTCCATCGACACTGACCTGGCAATCCTCGGCCGGACAATTTACGTGGAGCTGCCCGACTCTTTGATAGAGCTCCTCGAGCCTGGCGGAGACCCACCCCTCCACCTTATTCTTGTCCATGGTCTCCATGTATTCTCTATAGGCATGGACAGCCTCGGGAAACTTTTGTGCTTTGTCGTAGCTAAGCCCGATGTTGACCAAGACGGAAGGGTGCGGAGCAAGCTCATAGGCTGTGGAAAACGATTCGGCCGCTTTGAGGTAGTCGGCCTTTTCAAAAAAGGCCTCACCGCGTAAAAAAAACTCGCCTGCTCTTTTTTTGTCTTCGTCAGATTGAGCCTGGACCGGTGGGCTCACGGCCATGAGCCCTAAAAAAGCCGCGAAAGTCACGCATATCCAACTTCTCACCGTCATTTAGTCACCCTTCCATGACATCTCATCAGTAGGGATTGGTCTTCAATTTGGGCTCGACGTCCTTTTCCTCGGCCTCATCGGCCTTTTTGTTTTGCGCCTCGCTCCGCTTGTATCTCCTGCCGGGTTTCGCCGCCTGTGAGGGTGGCCTCTCGCTCTTTTCAATCTCCTGGAGGCTCACCGATATCTTTTTGTCTATATCGGCTTCAAAATGAACACTCTTCTTTTTGTAACCTTTTGCGGAAATGTCGAGGACATGTTTCTTTCCGTCCGCCGGAACTTCGAAAGAAGAGACGCCCGGCGCTAAAACCTCTCCGTCGATCGAGACTCTCGCGTCGGGCACGGAAATGCTCAAATCGATCACAATCGTCTCGCCGGTCAGCGGATCGTCCATGGGGACATCTTCCGGCTCCTGCGCGGGGGCCTCTTTAGAATCAGGGCCAACTGATTCCAGGGGTGATTCCACAGTATCGGGTGCTTTCGCCTCTTTGGGCTCCCCCGGCCGCATTTCTTCCAGGCCATTCGCTGCGACCTCTTCCGAACCATGAGCCGCCACCTTTTCGGGCCGCCGTGCGGCTGACTTTTTCGGAGCATCCGCAGATCTTCCCGCCGACTCGTCCGCGACCTCCCCTGCTCGTTCCTCGTTTGAGTCTGTTGGCTCCTCTTGTGCCGCAGAAAAGACCTCATCGGTGCTGAAGTTCAGCTCGTTGAGATCGGTGTCTCGATAATTAACAAGGCGACTCTCCTCGCCGCCGTCTCGGGACGTGAAGACGAGCCCCAGTATCACGACCACGAAACCGAAAACCGCGGCCATTAAAAGCGCCGACAACACCAACCTGTACCGCTCCTTTTCGACGCGGACGCTGCCCGTCTCCAGGGCGGCCGGGATGGAGCTCTTGCCATGGCCGTCCTCCTCCGGATCGAAATGAACATCGATGGAAGCTCCCGGCGACCCGTCGTCTCGATTTTCCGCCGACTCCTTTGGGGCGTTGCCGCGATCCCTGTGCCGCCGGATACGCTGAAGCTGCTCATCGTGCTCCTGCTCGAAGAGCTCGGACACCAAGTCTCCCAGAGACTCGGTCCCTCCTCCTCCGAACCCCCCCGGCACCAAAGGCGTCAGCGCTTCGCCCATCTGAGCCGCGGTCTCGAAGCGTTCGACCGGCCTCGACGCGAGCGCCTTGAGAATCACCTTCTCGAGGGCTGG